>CAYVBG010000133.1:0-5423 GCA_964449205.1 uncultured Zetaproteobacteria bacterium
GAGACGGCGGCGGCGCGCGATGCGCGTGTCGTGGGCATCCAGCTGCGGCGCAATTTCGGACAGACCGCGGCCATGAGCGCCGGTTTCGAGGCGGCGCGGGGCGAGTATGTGGTCTATATGGATGGCGATCTGCAAACCGACCCGCATGATATTCCGCGACTGCTGGAGCGGCTGAAACGCGATGATCTGGACATGGTCAACGGCTGGCGCAAGGATCGCAAGGACGACGGCATGACGCGCAATTTGCCGTCGCGCGTGGCCAACGCCCTGATTCGGGTTTCCACCCGGGTGCGGATGCACGATTATGGTTGCCCGATGAAGCTGATGCGCGCCGAGGTGGCCCGCAACCTGCGCTTGTTTGGCGAGCAACACCGGTTTTTGCCGGCGCTGGCGGCGCTGTATGGCGCGCGGCTGGGCGAGGAGGTGGTGAGCCACCGGCCGCGGCGTCATGGCGAGAGCAAGTATGGCCTCGGGCGCACCGTGCGCGTGCTGGTGGATTTGCTGCTGGTGCTGTTTTTCCAGCGGTTCACCGATCGGCCCTTGCAACTCTTCGGTCCGGTGGGGCTGGCCAGCTTTGTGGCCGGTGTGGGCATCGATGCCTGGCTGAGTCTGTCCAAGCTGTTTACCGGCGCGGAACTGGCGGGCCGGCCGATGCTTCAACTGGGCTCGTTGCTGATTCTCAGCGGTCTGCTGCTGTTTGGCATCGGCTTGATTCTGGAAATGCAGGTGCGCATCTACTATGGCGCGACGGGCCAGCGGCCCTATGCCATTCGCAGGATGGTCGGCGGCGCGACCGAACGCGACGGATAACACATGGCGCGCATGGCGGTGCGCATCGGGGTCAGCCTGCTGCTGCTGGCTGGTCTGGCGCATGTGGTGGACTTGGGCGAGACATGGCGGCGGTTGCGGCAGGTGGACGCCTGGCCTGTCGTGACAGCGACGCTGCTGCTGATGGCCGGGCAGATGCTGTCCGCCGTGCGCTGGAGTTGGCTGGCGCGGGGACTGGGGCTGGTGGTTCGAGTGCGGCGCAAGATCGGTCTCTATTTTCTGGGCATGTTTTTGAGCCTGTTTCTGCCTTCCATTGTCGGCGGCGACGTGGCGCGCGGCTGGCTGTTGGCGCGCGGACGTAAGCAAGCCGGTTGGGCCGCGGCGGCCAGCGTGATTCTGGAACGGGTGAACGGCGTGGGAGGGCTGAGCATTTTGGCCAGCGCGAGCATGTGCTTTGTTGCGTTGCCGCCGGCGCTGGTGGCGGCCTGGTGGGCCGGCGTGGTCATGTATTGGGCGGGGGTGCTGGCGTATCCGTTCTGGCATGCGCGTCTGCCGGGTTTGTTGCGCCGCTGGCGCGAGTTGCCGCTGATGTCGCCGGCGTTTCGCCGCGCTTGGTGGCGAGGCATGGTGGTGTCGGTGGTGTTTCAGGCCATGGTGGTGGAGTGCCATACGCTGCTGGGCCAGGCCGCCGGGCTGGAATTGACCTGGCCTGCGTATGCGGTGATGGTCTGTCTGGTGGGGTTGGCCTCGGCGCTGCCGGTGTCGTTCAATGGCTTCGGCATTCGCGAGGCCGGGTATGTCGGTTTTGTGACGCTGTTCGGCGGCGATGGCGAGGCCGCGGCGGTGATGGCCGTGCTCTGGGTGGCGGTGCTGGCGCTCGCGGCGCTGCCGGGGGCGTGGATCCTGTGGCGAATGGGGGGTAAAAGCGCGCTGGCGCGTGTTCCACAGGAGTGATTCCGGCGGCGGGCGGTCAGACATGGCCCGCTTCTTGCTGCTATGCCGGCATGGTGTCCGTCCCTTCGGTCGATTCCTTGCCTTCCGCCTTGTCGGAAACGCTGGAGCGTTGCCCCGGCGGTCGGGTTGTGCGCCTGATGTTGGCGGAAGGCGTGGTGAGCCCCCGCGCCGTCGAGAAGGCGCTGCGCGTGCAGGAGAAGCTGGGCGGCGAGCGGTTGCTGTCCGCGATTCTGGTGGAGCTGGGCGTCATCTCCGAGGACGATCACCGCCGGGTGATTCGCCGCCACGGCCGGAAGTTCCGCATCGGCGAACTGCTGACGGAGTTGGGATTCATCACGCTGGAGCAGTTGCGTCAGACCGAGGGCGAGATGGCGCGCCATCCGGGCATGCCGATGGGACAGTTGCTGGTCAAACTGAGGCATGTGACGCAGCAGCAGGTCGCGCAGGCGCTGTCCGAGCAACTTGGCATGCCGCTGATCCATCTGGACGAGGACATGGTGGATCGGGATCTGGCGGCGCGGTTTCCGGTCAAGTTCATGCGCACGCATCAGTTGTTGCCGTTTGACATGGACGAGAGTCGTGTGCGCGTGGTTACATGCAGTCCGCTGAACAATCCGGCCATCGACGAAGTGGGCGCGCGCCTGGGGCGGAAGGTGGATGTCGCTCTGGTTTCGCGGGATACGCTGCTTGCCGTGCTGGATCGGCTGGGCAGCAAGGACGGAGCCGCCGAAGGCGGGCGCGAGCCTGTGGCCTCCGTGGTGGACGATATCCTGCTGGCGGCGATTCGGGACAGGGCGAGCGACATTCATATCGAGCCGCTGGCGGATCGCGTGCGTATCCGGTTCCGGATGGATGGCGTGCTGATTCACAAGATGGATTTGCCGGTTTCGTTGGCCCAACGGGTGACCGCCCGGCTGAAGGTGCTGGCGGGCATGGATATCGCCGACACGCGTTGCCATCAGGACGGCCGTACGACCCAGACCATCGGCGATGTGGAAACCGATCTGCGCATCTCCACGTATGTGACCGTGCATGGCGAGAATCTGGTCATGCGCATTCTTCGCCATGACGGCGGATTGCGCAGTCTGGAGCAGATCCAGATGAGTCCGGGGCTGCTGGATCGTTTCAAGCACGAGGCGCTGGATGCGCCAACGGGAGTGATTCTGATCACCGGCCCGACGGGATCGGGCAAGACCACGACCCTGTATGCGGCGATCGACTACCTGAACCGCCCGACCACGAAGATCATCACGCTGGAAGACCCGGTGGAATACGTGGTGGACGGCATCATGCAGTGTTCGGTGAACGCCAAGGCCGGCCGCACCTTCGAATCCTCGCTCAAGGCCATTGTGCGGCAGGATCCGGATGTGATCGTGCTGGGCGAGGTGCGCGATCGCATGTCTGCGGAGGTGGCCGTGCAGGCGGCCCTGACCGGGCACAAGGTGCTGACCACGTTTCACACCGAGGATTCCATCGGCGGGCTGTTGCGCCTGATGGACATGGGTATCGAAACCTTTCTGATTTCCTCGACCGTGGTCAGCATTCTCGCCCAGCGCCTGATTCGCACCATTTGCCCGGACTGTCGCCAAACCTACATGCCGAACCGGCGCATCGCCCGCATGATCGGCGTGGACGACGAAACCTTGCGCCATCATGTGTTCTATCGTGGCGTGGGCTGCGCCACCTGCCACGGCACCGGCTATCACGGGCGCACCGCGCTGCATGAGCTGCTGATTCTGAACGAGGATGTGCGCGAGGCCATTCTGGAGCGCAAAACCTCGCACGAGGTGCGGCAGATCAGTTGCGAGTCCACACAATTGCTGTCGCTGATGGAAAACGGTATCTACAAGGTGCTCAAGGGGTTGACCACCGTGGACGAGGTGTATCGCGTCGCGCCGCGGTCCCTGCGGCATCGCAGCGTGAACGAGATTCGACGTCTGATGGGCGAGGAGGCGTGATGTGAGCATGCATTCGCTGGAGGAGCAAATCCGGGGGCGCTTCCAGTCGGGCAGTCCCCGATTGCCGGTGTTGCCCGAGGCAGTCATCGAGGTGCGTCGGATGATGAACGACGACAGCAAGGGCGCGGCGGACATCGCTCGTGCCCTGGGGCGCGATCCGGCGCTTTCATCTGCCGTGCTGCGGGTGGCCAACAGCGCGCGTTTTCGCGCCGGTGGAGCCGAGATTCGCAATCTGGCGATGGCAGTGCAGCGTCTGGGGGGGCGGCGTACGCTGGATTTGCTGGTGGCCATTTCCAGCAAGGTGCACATGGCGGTCAAGGACAGGCGCATGCAGGCTTTGGTGCGCAAGGCGAACGATTATTCGTTGCAAGTGGCGGTGACGGCCCAGCATGTGGCGACCGTGCTGCGCATGCCCGATCCCGCCGAGGCATTTCTGGCCGGCATGCTCTTCGACATCGGCGCGCCGGCGATTGTCAGCGCGGCGGGCGACCTTCTGGTCGATCACACGGATGCCGAATGCGACGAACTGATCCGGGCCTTGCATCATGAGATGGGCGGGCGGTTGCTGGCCCTGTGGGAGATGCCGGACATTTTTGCTGCGGTGGCGACGTATCACGGCGTTGAGGCGGATGACCGGCCGCACGAAGCACTGATCGACATGGTGGATGCGGCCCGCATCGTGCTTGCCGACATGGGACGGAATGCGCCGTTTGATGCCGGCTACGACGGCCCGGTGGCGCAGCAACCGCCCATCCGGCGGCTGGGGCTGTCGGCCACCCATCTGGCTGCGGTGGAAGTGGAGCTGGAAAGCGACGTGGAGGAACTGCGCGCGGCGCTGGGCGCGTAGTTTCGTCGATGCCCGGCCGTTGCAAACGGCGGCGCCTGGGTTCAGATCGGGTTTTCTTTCAGTCGCCGGATGGTGTGTTCGGCGCGCTTGTCGATGAAGGCGCTGAGTTTCCGGAATGTCGCCGGGTGATGCTTTTCCAGCGTCAGCATCGCATCCTTGTCCAGCTTGAGCAGGTCCACGTCGCTGCTGGCCACGGCCGAGTAGGCCAGCTCCTTGCCGTGATTGCGGGCCAGTTCGCCCAGCATGTCGGTGTCGCGGCGGATTTCCAGCAACACCTCCGCTCCGGCGCGGTTCAGATAGCGCACCTCCACCTCGCCGGAAAGAATCAGGTAAATGCCCTTCGGCGCATCGCCCTGCGAGAAAATGCGATCGCCGCGCGGGACGAAATCGGCCGGCAGTTCCCGGGCCAGGGCGGTGCGAGTGGCTTCCGGCAGACCGCGAAACACCGGGTGGGTGAACAGGAAGCTGTCCAGCATGCGAAAGCGCAGCAGATCGTTCATGCGCTTGCGGAAATCCGGATCGGCCTCCAGCACCTGATGCACTGCGTCCAGATCCACACGGATGATGCGGCTGGGCTGGTCGGTGAACACCGAGGCGGTGCGGGAGCGCTTGCGCAATGCGCCGAACTCGCCATACACGTCGCCGGGGCGCAGGCGCGCCAGCAGCTTCATCTCATGGCCGATCCTGCGACCGATGGTCAGCCCCCCCTGGCTGACGAAATACAGATCGTGCGGCGTGTCTCCCTCGTGCAGCATTTCCACGCCCTTGGATACATGCATGACCCGGCTGGCGCTGTTCAGAATGCGCAGGTTGATGGGGGAGACACCCTCCAGAACGGGAAAGTCCCGGTCGTTGAGCAGCTCCACCTGCTCCTGCGGCGGGCGACTGCCCGCCAG
>CAYVBG010000134.1:0-5371 GCA_964449205.1 uncultured Zetaproteobacteria bacterium
GGGGGGGGGGGGGGGGCCCCGTCTTTGCTGGATGCCCCCCGGCCCTGCCGAGGGTGGACGAACAACGTCAGGACGAACTGACCTCGCGCGAGGCGGTGTGGATGGCCGCGGAACATCCGCGCGCCCTGCGCAACCGCCTGGCGGAAATGCACGCCAGCGAACTGGGGCGGTTGCTGCTGAACTGCAAGGACGACGATGAGCGGCTGGCGCTGTTGCAGCGCATTCCCGAGGAGCAGCGGGGCGATGCGTTGCTCGATCTGCCGGAGGGCAAGCGCGAGGATTTGCTGGCCCGCCTTTCGGCCCACGAGATCGAGGGCGTGGTCGAGCACCTGGATTCGGACGATGCGGCCGACATCCTCCAGTCGGTGGAGCAGGACGTTGCCGATGCGGTGATGAACCGGCTGGACGCCGACGAACGGCGTGAGATCGAGCCCCTGCTGGCGCACGACGAGGAATCCGCCGGCGGCCTGATGCAGGCCGAGCTGTTCAAGGTGCGCGCCGGCTGGAAGATCGACAAGATTCTGACCGTCCTGCGCCGTTTCGGCCATGAAATCGAAAACCTGAACTATGTTTACGTGGTGGACGACGATGATCGTCTGGTCGGTGTCATTCCTCTGCACAAGTTGCTGTTCTGCGAACCGGACGAGCTGGTGGATCGGGTGATGGATCGCGAGTTTCCCCGCGCTCACGCCGGTCAGGATCAGGAAGAAGTGGCACGCATCTTCGAGCAATACGACATATTGGCTCTGCCGGTGGTGGACGATGACGGCGTGCTGGTCGGTCGTATCACGGCGGATGATATTCTGGACGTGGTGCAGGAAGAGGCCACCGAGGACATGTACCGCCTGGCGGCGTTGTCCGAAGGGGACGATTTGTCCGAGCCCGTGCCCGCCACCGCCTGGCGCCGAGGCGTGTGGCTGTTGGTCAATCTGGGCACGGCGATTCTGGCGTCCATGGTGATTGCGCGCTTCGAGGAAACGATCTCCCGCGTGGTGGCGCTGGCCGTGCTGATGCCGATTGTCGCCAGCATGGGGGGTATTGCCGGCACGCAAACGCTGACGGTCATCGTGCGCGGTATCGCGCTCGGCCGGGTGACACTGGCCAACGCCTGGCGGGCCTTGACCAAGGAGGTGTTGGTCAGCGTGGTGACCGGTCTGGCGTTTGCGGCGCTGATGGGGCTGATTGCCGTGTTCTGGTTTCCGGAAATCGGTGCGCGGCTGGGCTTGGTGATTGCGGCCGCGATGCTGATCAACCTGCTGGCGGCGGGGCTGGCCGGCGCGTTGATTCCGCTGACACTCCAGCGGTTGAATATCGATCCGGCGCTGGCTTCGGGCACGATCCTGACCACGGTGACGGATGTGGTTGGATTCTTCGCTTTTCTCGGTCTGGCCAGCGTGTTTCTCCTGTAAGCCTCTTCCGGCCGGCATGGCCGCATCGAACTTGACATTTGCGTTTCTTCTGTCTAAGCCCGTAACCGTATCCTGTTCGGGAGGGATGAGGCATGCGGCAATGGGCGTTGTTGTTGGTGGCGGGATGGTCGATGGCGCAGGCAGGCGGAGCATGGGCTGCCGAGTGTCGGTGCGACGACTACAAGCTGAACGGTCAGATCGAAGAGCTTGAAAAGCTTCAGGCCCGTGTGCGGGCCGCGGATTCGCAATTTTTCGACGAAGCCGGCAAGTTGCTGGGCGAGACGGGGCGTTTCCTGCCCGATCTCCAGCAGGCGCTGAAACGGGGGCGTGCGAAATGGCGCTTTTCCGGTGCCCAAGCGGTGGCCGAGGGCGTGGCCGTGATTGCCTCGGCGGGGTTGGGCGCCGCGATGGGCGGGGGCCCGGGCGGCCAGGTGCACGGCATGTTGTCCACGATGGGTGAAATGGAGCTTTCCGAGGCGGATCATGTCTACCAGATGGTGAACAAAAAGAACCTTTCGTCGGATGCCCGCAGCATGCTCCTGCAGGCGATGCAGCGGATCAAGCGCCATCTCCAGGCCATGGCCGATCATGAAGACGATTTGCTGTTCGCATTGGACAAGATGGAAGAAATCGCCAAAGCGTTGCAGAAGTGTTCCCGGTGCGTCATTCAACGCCGGCGTTTCAACGAACCGCTGAACGTCGATCCGAATCATGCGGACAACCGCTTTTTCCAGCGGATCAAGGGCAGAAACGGCGCCACGCCGCCATGCGACATGTGTGCGGACATCCAAGCCTTGTTCGATTACATCGACGGCATGCGGGCCATGTTCCGGGCGCGCAAGGCGCTGTTGAATGCGCTGGTTCAGAGCCAAAAAACCATTGTGTCCCTGTATCTGGAGGCACTCAAGGTGGTGGGCAGGGACCGGTGGAGCGAAACGCTGGCCGGTCGGGTGGGCGATTTGGTGACCACCGGGCTGGCGATGGGGTCCGGCGGTGTGGGCGGCGTGGTGAAGTTCGGCTTCTCCAAGTTGTTCGACTATCTCGAATCCAAGGCTGTGGAGTCGGGGCTGAAGGGTTTGCTGGGCGACATCAGGGAGCGGCAACGCACGCACATGAAGATGGCCGGCTGGCTGGCGCCGGGCGGGGAGTGGGATCAGGCCAGGCACGCGCTGGACAACAGCCTGTGGCAGTTGATTCGCTACCGCTACGGCAAGTGCGAGGCGTGCGAGCGGAAACAGGACAAATCGCTCAAGCGCGCGCGTTCGCCCAGGATGCCGCGCACGTCTTCGCATGTGAGCGAACACCCGCTGCCGGGTGGCGGCGAGCCCGTGTTGCCGGGGGAGACGGGCGGTGCGCTGCCCGGCGAGGGCGGGTTGCCCGGAGGCGGCGGCGGGCAGGTGTGCATTCCCGGCGCGGCCAGTCTCGATTTGCCCATCATTCGCGACATGCCGGCCAGCGAAAGCGCCGGCGCGCGCGTCAGAGAGGCCGGCAAGAATGTGTTGGGCGGTCTGCTCGGTGGCGGCAGCGGCATGTTTGGTGGAGGTGGCGGTCCGTTTGGTGGTGGCGGCAAGGGCGGTGCGCGCATGGTGAACAAACCAAAGGGCCCGTGGGATACGCTGCGGCGGGGAGACACGGGTGTGGAACTGGCCGGATGGAAGTTCATTCCCCGGCGAAGCAAGCGACCGCCGGTGATACGCATCGCCCTGGGCGTGAAGGATTCGCCCTTTCAGGGCACGCCGGACAGTGTTTGGTTGCAGGATGCGAACGGCAACATTCTGCGGCCCGTCGGCTACATGATTTACGGGATATGGATTCACTGGCGGCTGACCATCACGATCACCCGCGAACATTACATCAACGGACGACTGGTCAGCCGCACGGTCACGCGCGAGTCCACGCAATGGAAGGAACTGCTGGAACGCTACAGCGTGCTGCTGACCGCGCCGTCGATCTGGGAGCGGCTGAAGGCGCGTCCCTTTGGCAAGCTGCGCGGGGTGATCGTGGAGTTTCCGCTGCCGGAGGGTTTCGATCCGGCGCGGTGGAGCCTGGTTGCGCATGTGACCGCAAAGGAAACGATGAACGGCAAGGAGGTCATCAAGACTGTGCCGTTCGTGTCCGATCTGGTGCGGGGAGAGGGCAAACGCCTGCGCTTCAGGCCGGCGCAAGAGGGCAGGAGCGCCTACCAGCGGGAACACCCGTCCTGTGGCGGGCGGTCGTTTGATGCGATACGCGAGATGTATCAGCGCGACGCCTTCGACGCGGATGCCTGGCAGTCGCGCATCAGCGAGCATGCCGGCAATGCCGGACAGGAACGGACAACACGCAAGCCGGCCGGGCGCAAACCGCCGCGATTGTCCCGCCACAAGGTGAACAAGGTGAAGATGGATGCCGCGCATTGGGGGCGCATCGTGGTGTTGCAGCGCCAGCCGCTGGCGTGGCTGAAGCGTTTTCATGCGTTGGAGCGGGAGCAGCAGCGGCTGGCCGCCGTGTTCATGGCGGATCTGGCCTTGCGGATGTTCACAAACAATGCGCTGAACGTGGATGCGATGCTCAAGGCGCAGAACGAGCATTGGCGCGGAAAGATGGGCGAGGCGGTGCGCAATCTGGCTATCGAGGCGGCAAGTCGTTGGGGAAAGAGCCTGGATGCCGGGCAGCGGCGCAAGCTGGCCGATGTCTATCGGCGACTGTCGCCGGATCTTCGGCGCGTGTTCGCCCGGGAGTTCGTTGGCACGCTGGGCATGAACCTGTTTCTGGATCTGCGCATGCCGAAACCCGCGGCCTATTAGAGAAGCACGGGGGGCAAAAAATACGCTTGGGGCGCAATGAATGCGCCTTGCCGCCAGGGCGAAGGCTTGGCCAGACTGCGACCAGCTTGTGACGACGGGAGGCGATTCATGAGCGAAATGCGGAAGCTGAACGGATGGTTTGCGGCGGTTTTGCTGCTTTTGCTGGCGGGTTGCGCCACCAATCCGGTGACCGGCAAGAAGGAACTGTCGCTGATTCCAAAGGCGATGGAAATCCAGATGGGCGCGGAAAGCTACATGCCGGCGCGTCAGGCCCAGGGCGGCGATTATGTGGTGCATCCGGAGGTGGTCGAATACGTGCGCGAGGTGGGGCGAAAGCTCGCCGCCGTGTCCGACCGCAAGCTGCCGTATGAATTCGCGGTGGTGAACGATTCGGAGATCAATGCCTGGATGATGCCGGGCGGCAAGATGGCGGTGAACCGTGGCCTGCTGCTCAAGCTGCACAGCGAGGCGGAGCTGGCGGCCGTGATGGGGCACGAGATCGTGCATGCGGCGGCCAAGCATGCCGTGCGTCAGATTCAGGAGGGTTTGCTGCTGCAGGGCGCGATGATCGCGGCCTCGCTGGCGATCGAGGCGAACACGGACAAGGAATGGGTCAAAGGCATCGGCGCCATCGGCCTGCAGACGGCGGGGATGCTGCTTTCGGCCAAGTTTTCGCGGGACGACGAGGCCGAGGCCGATCATTACGGCATGCTCTACATGTCGCGCGCGGGCTACGACCCGAAGGCGGCGATTACCGTGCAGGAGATGCTGCTCAAGGAATCCGGCGGCGGCAACGACCTGCTCACGCGGCTGTTGTCCGATCACCCGGTTTCGGTGGACAGGGTGGCGGCGGCGAAGGCGTATGCGCCGCAACTGCCGTCCGGCGAATGGGGCAAGAAACGCTACCGCCAACGGCTGGCGGCCCTGTTTCGCGACGCACCGGCCTACGAGGCCTACGACAAGGCGCGCAAGGCCTATAAAAACGGCGACTATCGCACCGCCCGGGCGCTGGCGGACAAGGCCATCCGCATTCAGCCGAAGGAGGCGGTGTTCCATCTGCTCAAGGGCGATATCTATGAGCACACCTACAATGAACGCCGGGCGCTGAAGGAATACAAGCTGGCCGCGCGCCTGAACCCTGGTTACTACCAGCCGCATCTGAAGCTGGGCCTGCTG
>CAYVBG010000135.1:0-5294 GCA_964449205.1 uncultured Zetaproteobacteria bacterium
CATGAAGGTTCTGGTGATCGGCGGCGGAGGCCGCGAACATGCACTGTGCTGGCGGCTGGCGCGCTCGCCCTCGGTGCGCGAGGTGGTCTGCGCTCCGGGCAACCCCGGCATCGCGCGCGATGCGCGCTGCGCGCCGGTGTCCGCCGGCGATATCGACGGCCTGGTTGCGCTGGCCGCGCGGGAAGCGCCCGATCTGGTCGTCGTCGGGCCTGAGGCGCCGCTGGTCGCCGGACTGGCCGACCGTCTGCGCGCGCAGGGCATCCCGGTGTTCGGCCCGGATGCGGCGGCGGCCAGGCTGGAAGGCAGCAAATCGTTCGCCAAGCAACTGATGGCCGAGGCCGGCGTGCCGACCGCCCGCTTCGCCACCTTCACCGACGCGGACGCCGCCGCGGACTACATCCGCGAGCAGGGCGCGCCCATTGTGGTCAAGGCCTCGGGGCTGGCCGCCGGCAAGGGCGTGATCGTCGCGCAGACGGAAGAGGCGGCCATCGCCGCCTGCCGCGACATGCTGGCCGGCAACGCCTTCGGCGAGGCGGGGCACGAGGTGGTGATCGAGGAGTTTCTCGAAGGCGAGGAGGCGAGCTGCCTGTTCATCGTCTCCGGCGATGTGATCCTGCCGCTGGATTCCAGTCAGGATCACAAGGCGCTGCGCGATGGCGACACCGGCCCGAACACCGGCGGCATGGGCGCGTATTCGCCCGCGCCCTGCGTGACGCCCGAGGTGGCCGAAGCGGTGCGGGAGCGCATCGCGCGGCCCGTGATCGCGGCGCTGAAGGCGCGCGGCGCAGCATTCATCGGCACCCTGTATGCGGGCGTGATGCTGACTGCGGACGGCCCGAAGGTGCTGGAGTTCAATGTCCGCTTCGGCGATCCCGAATGCCAGCCGCTGATGGCGCGGCTGAAATCCGATCTCGGGCAGGTGTTGCTGGCCGCGGCCACGGGCCGGCTTGCGGGCGTGACGCTAAAATGGGATCCGCGCGCGGCGCTCTGCGTCGTCGTCGCCTCCGAGGGCTATCCCGGCGGCTTCGAGAATGGCCAACCCATCCGCGGGCTGGATGCCGTGGAGGCCGCGGGCGCGATCGTGTTCCACGCCGGCACGGCGGAGCAGAATGGCGAAATCGTCAACGCCGGCGGGCGGGTGCTGGGCGTCACCGCCTTGGGCGACACGGTGCGCGAGGCGCAGGCGCGCGCCTATGCGGCGCTGGAGCATCTGGACTGGCCGGGCGGCTGGTACCGGCGCGACATCGGCTGGCGGGCTGTCGCCCGCGAGGAGGAAAACGCATGAAAGACATCAAGGTGCTGATTCTGATGGGCAGCAAGTCCGATGCGCCCGTCGTCGCCAAGGCCGAGGCGGTGCTGGAGGCGTTTGGCGTGCCGTTCGCCACGCGGGTGCGCTCGGCGCACCGCACGCCGGAGGCGACCGTCGCCGCCGTGCGGGAGGCCGAGGAGGCCGGCTGCGAGGTGTTCATCTGCGCCGCCGGCATGGCCGCGCATCTGGCCGGCGTGGTCTGCTCGAAGACGGTGCGGCCGGTCATCGGCCTGCCCATCGCGGCCGGGCCGCTGAACGGGCAGGACGCGCTCTATTCGACGGTGATGATGCCGCCGGGGCTGCCGGTGGCGACCGTGGGCATCAACGCGGCGAAGAACGCCGGGCTGCTGGCCGTGCAGATTCTGGCCACGCACGACGCATCTCTGCGCGACAAGCTGCGGGACGACCGCGCAGCACAGGCCGCCGCGATTCTCGGAGAAGGCGACTGACCGGCGGAGCGCGCCCGCCCGGAGGCCCCGGGCGAGTCACCCCCCGGCGGAAACTGCTGCTCCTGCGCGCAGCGCGCCTGGTGCGAGGCGGCGGCCTGATCGCACACGCCACCGGCACGGTGGCCGGCGTGGCGGCGGCTCCCGCGCCGCAAGCCCTTGCGCGGCTTCAGCGGTTCAAGCAACGGCGCGGGCCGTTCCTGCTGCTGGCGGATTCCGCCCGCACCGCGTGGCGACTGGCGCGGCGCAGGCCGATGGGCCTGCGCCGGATCATGCGCGAATGCTGGCCGGGGCCGGTGACGCTGGCGTATGCGGCGCGACCGCCCGCCGCAGGCCGGGCCACCGCCGGCCTCGTCCGGCAGGGGCGCATCGCGGTGCGCGTGGATGCCGATGCTGAAACCCGCCTGCTCTGCCGGCTGTGCGGCGGGCTGCTGCTTTCCAGCAGCCTGAACCGGCGCGGCCGCCCCACCGCCATGCCCGCGCGCCGCCTGCGCTGGCGGCTGGCGCGCCATCTGGCCGGAAGATTGCCGCCGCCTGCGGGCTGGA
The DNA here is from genome assembly GCA_964449205.1 of uncultured Zetaproteobacteria bacterium. Classification (GTDB taxonomy): domain Bacteria; phylum Pseudomonadota; class Zetaproteobacteria; order Mariprofundales; family Mariprofundaceae; genus JALVTX01. Next base: position 2,302 of record CAYVBG010000135.1, read on the forward strand.
AACCCGGCGCGCCCTCCGCCATTCGCCTCGTCACAACGCGCACCGTGCGCACATTGCGGCCTTGATGCGCCGATTGTTTTTTTGCCGCCCCGCTTGCTCTAGGATGCCCGACCCATGAAGATGCCCGCTTGGTTCAAACCCTGGTTCGACCGCCTGAGCTCCATGTCCCTGGCCATCGCGCTGCTGGTGGTGCTGTCGCTGGCCAGCGTGATCGGCACCGTGCTGCTCCAAAACCAGGAGCAAACCGACTACCTGCGCCAGTTCGGCCCGCTGTGGTACAACACGTTCCGCGTGCTCGGGCTGTTCGACATGTATCACGCGCCTTGGTTCATCGGCCTGTTGGGATTCCTGATGGTGTCGCTGGCGGTCTGCCTGTGGCGCCACACGCCGCGCATGCTGCGGGAGATGAAACACCGCAAGGTCGTCATCGAGGACAAATCGCTCGACCGGTTCCACCACCTGAAGCAATGGACGCTGAAACATGCCACCGCCGGACAGGCGCGCGCCGCCATCGAGAACGTGCTGGATGGCTGGGAAGTGAAACAGGACGAACAGGACGGTCGCATCTGTCTCCGCGCCGACAAGGGACGGTGGAACAAATGGGGCTATATCCTCACCCATGCCGCCATCCTGATCATTCTCATCGGTGGCTGGATCGGCAAGGAATACGGTTTTCGTGGCTCGATGAGTGTGGTCGAGGGCAGCGCCGAAAGCGAAATCAGCTTCGTGCAGGGCACCGGCGTCGGTCATTTGACCATGCCGTTCAAGGTGCGTTGCGACAAGTTCTTCATCGATTTCTACCCCACCGGCATGCCCAAGACCTTCCGCAGCACAATCTCCATCATCGATCACGGCAAGGTTGTGATCGATCATCACCCCATCGAAGTGAATGAACCCCTGTATTACAAGGGTGTGCGCATCTATCAGGCCAGTTTCGGCGACGGGGGATCGGGCATCCGCCTCAAACTGTTCCGCATGGACACCGGCACGGTGGAAACGGTGAACACCCATGTCTATGACACCTGGAAAGATCCAAAGACGGGCGTGACGCTGGAAATCGCCAACTTCCGCCCCTACAACATCGAAAACTTGGCCAATCCCGGCGAGCCCAAGCAGTTCAAGGATCTTGGGCCGGCGGTGGACTTCATCATCCGCGGCCCCGGACTGAAGCCGGTGAAGGTGCGCAGTTTCATGCGCCCGTTCGTGCTGAATGGCGAGAACCGCGGCAGCATGATCATGGTCTCCATGACCGGCGAGGACAACGACTTCCAGCCCTATGCGCTGGGTCTGGACTTTACCCGCCCGAAGGACTGGGAGCTCTACAAGGCCTTCGTCAACGCATTACGACACAAGCAGGGCGCCAACGCGCGGGAGGCCAACTTCCGCGCGTTCCGGGAAGCCTTGCAGCGCGTATTCGACGGCCAGCGCCCGAAACACTTCGAGCAGATGGGCGCACGCGTGATTCAGGCCGTGGGCAACCTGCCGCGTCTGCCGTGGCCGTTCGTCCCGGTGCTGGACGACTACGACCAGATCTATTACACCGGCCTAGAGCTGGCGAAAGACCCGGGCATGAATATCGTCTGGGCCGGCAGCGCGATGCTGGTCATCGGTCTGTGCATCATGTTCTACATGCCGCATCGCAAGCTCTGGGTGGTGTTGGACAAACACGACAACGCCCTGCGCGTTCGCATGGGCGGCAGCACCACGCGCAACAAGCTGGGTTTCGAGCGCGAGTTTCATGATTTGTTCATGAAGCTGGATGCATCGTTGGCCGACATTTCATCCAGGAGGAACAGCACATGACCGCCATGGCCGCTTCACGCCTCAATCCTTCCGCGCTCAATCAGGGCATGCCCGCGCTGGCGCGTTTCTGCGCCTATGTCGGCGCCATCGCCGCCATCACCGGCTATGCCCTGTATGGCGGCGACGGATATGCCGAGCAGGGCCTGCTGCATTTTCTGGGCGCGCCATCGCTGGCCTGGATTGGCAGCGGCGCGCTGGCGGGGCTTCTGGGCGGACTGGCGCTGGGCATGGTGCGACCCGAATCCGCCCAGGCCAGGTTGCCCGCGCGCCTGACACCCTGGCTGGACGGACTGATGCTGATGATTCTGCTGGCCGCGGCAGAAGCCATGTTCGAGCCCGCCAGTGTAACCTACAACGACCAGTCCGGGCTGGTGTCCGGGCGCGTCATCATGACCATGAACATCGCGCTGCTGGCCTCCGCATTGCTGTATCTCACCCACCTGTTCGCGCCGGCGGCCATCGTCGGCCGGCTGGCAACGGCGACGGCCTGGGCAGGCGTGTATGCTGGCGGCTCGGCGTTGCTGCTGCGCTGGTATGAATCCTATCTGCTGGACATGGACATCGGACATGCGCCGGTCTCGAACCTGTATGAGGTGTTCATCCTGCTGTTCTGCATCACCACCGTGGTGTATCTGGCGCTGGAACGGCGCTACCAGGCCCGTGCGATGGGTGCGTTCGTGATGAGCATCGTCGCAGCCGGCGTATTCTTCGGCATCTGGCTCTCCGCGCACGGACACGCGGACATCAAGCCGCTGGTGCCGGCGCTGCAATCCTACTGGATGAAGATTCACGTGCCGATGAACTTCATCGGCTATGGAGCGTTCGCCGTGGCCTGCGGCGCGGGCATGGCCTGGCTGGTGCGCGACCGGCTGGAACGCAAGGGCGGAAATCCGCGCCTGCTGGCCGTGTTTCCCACACTCGACCAGCTCGACCAGCTGGCCTACAAGGCCGTGGCCATCGGCTTCCCGGCCTTCACGCTGGCGACCATTCTGGGCGCAGCCTGGGCGGCGGAAGCCTGGGGCGGCTACTGGTCGTGGGATCCGAAAGAAACCTGGGCGCTGATCGTGTGGCTCGTTTATGGCGCCTATCTGCATGTGCGCATCAGCCACGGCTGGCAGGGCCGCGCGCTGGCCTGGTGGACCGTGGCCGGATTCCTCGTCACCGTGTTCTGCTTCCTGGGTGTGAACATG
>CAYVBG010000136.1:0-5291 GCA_964449205.1 uncultured Zetaproteobacteria bacterium
GGTATCGCCCGCCACCCCCAGCGCCGGCGCCCGTCGCACGCGTTGGGCGCGAGCGTCCAGCACGAGCTTCTCGAAACGGTCCGGGCGCCTGCGCCATTGTTTGCCCTGTTCGGCCATGTCCTTCGCGGCATTGGCCAGTCGCAGGCCACGGCGCGGATGTGCGGGAACCACCCGGCTTGCACCGTTCACCCAGGCCAGCGCGCCGGCAAGCCAGGTTCGGGCCGCTTCGTAGAGCACGGGGGCATGGCGCTTCGCGCCCGCGCGCCGGGCCTGGAGCAGGGCGGCGTCCGTCTTGTCCAGCAAGGGCGGAAGCTTGGCCTTCAGCACCCCGGTCAGGGCGTTTTTCGCCTCGTCACGAAGGCGGGCTGCCTGGTTCAGATCGCCGCGTTCCACGGCGGCGGCCAGCGCATCCACCTTGCGCCCGGCGGCGGCCAGATCGGGTGCGGGAATGTCGCCGGCGGCCTCGCGTGCGGCGCGCTCCAGCCGCAAGACATCACGGTATTGTGCGCGGAACGCGGCAGCCAGCTTCCGCGCGGACGCCAGCAATGCACGGGCGGTGTTCAGGGATTCGTTCATCGCCGGCGCGTCGTGCCGGCGGCGGGCGACGATGGCCGCGCCCAGCACTGCCCGGGCCTGCGCTGTGGTTTGCGGAGCAAAACGGGCGTCCGCCCCCTTGGCGAAGGACTCCAGCGCCTGACCGAAGGCGTCGAGCGCGCGCCCGGCGTCCATGAAGGATGCGGATGAATCGGCGGCTGGTTGCGCCTGCGCATGACCGGCATTCGTTTCCGTTCGGACGGATGGACTGGCTGCTTCGGCTGGCGGTGTTCCGGTTTTGGCGCTGGCGGCGCCTGCCGTGCGGAAGCCGCCGGACTGCGCCGGCGCCATGGTTGCCGAAGCCGCAAGCAGGACCATCGGCAACAGGCGCGCCACCCGGCAGAATCCGTCAGCCAAGTTCGAGCATCCGGTCGAGCGCCAGTCTGGCCAGGCGCGCGTCTTCGGCCGGCACGACGACCCGGTTTCCGGGCCGGCCGTCGCGAATGTCGGCCAGCGCCGCATACAAATGCTGCGGATCGGTGCGGAACATGGTCGAGCACATGCAGATGGTGGGAGAGAGAAACACCACCATTTTGTCCGGATGTCGGATGCGCAAGCGGTTGACCAGATTCAGCTCGGTGGCGATGGCGAACTTCGTGCCGGGCCGGGCCTCGCGCACATGGCGGATGATGGCCTCGGTGGAGCCGACGAAATCGGCCGCCTGGCACACCTCGCGCGAGCATTCGGGATGCGCCAGAATCCGGATGCCGGGGTGCTTGCGCCGCATCGCCGCGGCGTGTTCGGCCTTGAAGAGCTGATGCACCGAGCAGAAGCCCTTCCAGAGCAGGATGCGGGCGCGGCGGATGGTCTCGGGCGCAAGTCCGCCCAAGGGTTTCGCCGGATCCCAGATGGCCATGTCTGCATCTTCCAGCCCCATCGCCAGCGCGGTGTTCTCGCCCAGATGCTGATCGGGGAAGAACAGCACTTTCTCGCGCCGGTTCCACGCCCATTCGAGCACCCGCCGGGCATTGCTGGAGGTGCAGACGATGCCGCCATGCTCGCCGCAAAAGGCTTTCAGGGCGGCGGTCGAGTTGATGTAGGTGACCGGCGTGACGGCCTCGTCCGGGTCGAGAACTTCCGCCAGCTCGCGCCAGCAGCGGGCGACCTGCGCTTCGTCGGCCATGTCCGCCATCGAGCAGCCGGCGGCCGGATCGGGCAGGATCACGACCTGATCGTCGCCGGTCAGGATGTCCGCCGTTTCGGCCATGAAATGCACGCCGCAGAAGATGACGAACGGCGCATCCGTCGCCGCGGCCTGCTGCGCGAGTTTCAGCGAATCGCCGGTCGCGTCGGCAAAGGCGAAGACCTCCTCGCGTTGGTAATGATGGCCGAGAATGAGCACGCGCTTGCCCAGATCCGCGCGCAGCTTGCGAATGCGTTCGAGCAGATCCGGTTCGGGGGTGTCATAGAGGCGTTGGATATCCACGGTGGCCTGCATGGTTGGAACTCTCGGAGCGCGTGTCGGGGATGTCAATCGCGATGAAGTCGCAAAACGGCCGTCCATGGCCTTGTTGCTCCGCGGAAATCGAAAAACGCGGTGTTCGATTCTCTTGCGAATCAGGGGCTTGCAACGCAATCCCCTGATTCGGACGCCCGTCCCTGGGCGCGATGATGGCTTTCTGCCACGCCATCATTGTTCGCAAGCCACCGCGCCTTCGGGTAGCCTGCGGCCGAAACCTGTCAGGAGGTCGAGCGCCATGCCCGCATACCGTTCACGCAAGTCCACCCATGGCCGCAACATGGCCGGCGCGCGCGCTCTCTGGCGCGCCACCGGCACCCGGGACGAAGACTTCGGCAAGCCCATCATCGCGATTGCGAACTCGTTCACCCAGTTCGTGCCAGGCCATGTGCACCTGAAGGATCTGGGCCAGATGGTGGCCCGCGAGATCGAGGCCGCCGGCGGCGTGGCCAAGGAGTTCCACACCATTGCGATCGACGACGGCATCGCGATGGGGCACGACGGCATGCTCTATTCGCTGCCCAGCCGCGATTTGATCGCCGATTCGGTCGAATACATGTGCAACGCGCACTGCGCGGACGCGCTGGTCTGCATCTCCAACTGCGACAAGATCACCCCCGGCATGCTGATGGCCGCGATGCGGCTGAACATTCCGGCGGTGTTCGTCTCCGGCGGGCCGATGGAGGCCGGCAAGGTCACATTGGACAACCGCGAGCTGCATCTGGATCTGGTGGACGCGATGGTCATGGCCGCCGATCCCTCGCGCACCGACGCCGAGGTCGAGGCTGTCGAGCAATCCGCCTGCCCGACCTGCGGCTCCTGCTCGGGCATGTTCACCGCCAACTCGATGAACTGCCTGACCGAGGCGCTGGGGCTTTCGCTGCCGGGCAACGGTTCGTTGGTAGCCACGCATGCCGCCCGGCGCGAGCTGTTTCTGCGCGCGGGCAGGCTGGCTGTGGAGCTGGCCAAACGCTGGTATGAACAGGACGACGCCGGCGTGCTGCCGCGCTCGATTGCGAGCTTCGCGGCGTTCGAGAACGCGATGGCGCTGGATATCGCGATGGGCGGCAGCACCAACACCGTGCTGCATCTGCTGGCCGTCGCGCGCGAGGCGGGTGTGGATTTCACGATGCAGGATATCGACCGCCTCTCCCGCAAGGTGCCGAACATCTGCAAGGTCTCGCCGTCTTCGCAGTATCATCTGGAGGATGTGCATCGCGCAGGCGGCGTGTTCGGGATTCTGGCCGAGCTGGATCGCGCCGGCCTGATTCACCGCGACGCCGGCTGCGTGCATGCGCCGAGCATTGGCGAGGCCATCGATACCTGGGATGTGATGAATCCGGCCAACGAGAAGGCGCGCGCGTTCTTCCTCGCCGCGCCGGGCGGCGTGCCTTCGCTGGAGGCGTTTTCGCAGGATGCGCGCTGGAAGGCGCTCGATCTCGACCGCGAGAGCGGTTGCATCCGCGATGTCGCGCACGCGAACTCGAACGAAGGCGGCCTGGCGGTGCTCTACGGCAACATCGCCGAGCGTGGCTGCATCGTGAAGACCGCCGGCGTGGACGAATCCATCTGGCGCTTTTCCGGCCGGGCGCGGGTGTTTGAGTCGCAGGATGCGGCGGTGGATGCGATTCTGAACGACCGCATCGAAGCCGGCGATGTCGTGGTCATCCGCTACGAGGGGCCGAAGGGCGGCCCGGGCATGCAGGAGATGCTGTATCCGACCAGCTACCTGAAATCCAAGGGGTTGGGAAAGTCCTGCGCGCTGTTGACCGACGGCCGCTTCTCCGGCGGCACTTCGGGGCTTTCGATCGGGCATGTGTCGCCGGAGGCGGCCGAGGGTGGCGCGATCGGTCTGGTCGAGGAGGGCGATGTCATCGAAATCGACATTCCGGCCCGCCGCATCGAGCTGAAGGTGGCGGACGAAGAGCTGGCCCGCCGCCGCGCGGCGATGGAGGCCCGGGGCGAGGCGGCCTGGAAGCCGGCAGGCCGCCAGCGCGCGGTCTCGCAGGCATTGCAGGCCTATGCGCTGCTGGCCACCAGCGCCGATCGCGGCGCGGTGCGCGATTTGGGGCAGGTGATGCCGCGGCGCGGCGGCTGATTGATGTCTGCCCAACGGGATTGGATCGGGCCGGGGGTTGACGCAGCCGGGGAGCGTGCATGACCGGCATTCTTCACGGTATCAGCATCTGGGCGTTGCCGGTGATGCTGGCGGTGGTGTTGCACGAGGTGGCGCATGGCTGGGTCGCCGACCGATTGGGCGATCCGACCGCGCGGTTGATGGGGCGGCTGACACTGAATCCGCTGCGGCATGTCGATCCGGTGGGCACGATTCTGGTGCCCGTGTTGTTGTTGGTGATGCACTCGCCCATTCTCTTTGGCTATGCCAGGCCCGTGCCGGTGGATTTTCGTCGCCTCAATCACCCGAAACGGGATATGGTCTGGGTGGCGCTGGCCGGACCCGTCACCAACGTGCTGCTGGCGCTGGTCTCGGCGCTGTTGCTGTATGGCGCCGTGCGTTTGCCGGGCGGGTTGGCCTGGCTGGCCCAGCCGGTGGCGGCGATGTGTCAGGCCTCGATCTTGATCAATCTGGTGCTGTGCATCTTCAATCTCGTGCCGCTGCCGCCGTTGGACGGCGGTCGGGTGGCCGTGGGGCTGCTGCCCGGCCCGGCGTCGAACGCGCTGGCGCGGCTGGAGCCGTTCGGGTTTCTCATCATTGTCGGGCTGTTGCTTGCGGGGGTGTTGCAGCATCTCATCGGTCCGCCGGTGATGTTGGCCTACGATGCGCTGGTCGGCTGGGCCGCGGGGGCGCCGGGTTTCTGACGCCGGGGCGAGATTGCGCTTGATTGTGGCGGCCGGTTTGGGTAGAAACCGCGCCCACTTCGCACACCGCCGAATTCGATTGTGCCTCAGGGTGCGCTGGCGGTGGAGGAAACAACAATCGGAGGAATGATACAGAATGTCTCAATTCACCATGAAGCAACTGCTCGAGGCCGGCGTGCATTTCGGGCATCAGACCCGCCGCTGGCACCCGAAGATGGCGCCGTATCTGTTTGGCCAGCGCAACGGGATTCACATCATCGATCTGCAGAAGACGTTGAAGATGGCCAATGTAGCCTGGCAGTTCATGAACGAACTGGCCACGGCCGGTGGTCGCGTGCTGTTTGTGGGCACCAAGCGGCAGGCGCGTGACGCCATCAAGGAAGAGGCGCTGCGGGCGGGGCAATTTTATGTGAATCAC
>CAYVBG010000137.1:0-5077 GCA_964449205.1 uncultured Zetaproteobacteria bacterium
CCTGGCGCTCGCGCTGCTGGAGCGGGGGCGTGTCGAGGTGGTGTCCGGCTTCAATCTGCCGATGCTCATCAAGGCCGCCACATTGCGGCAGGATTTGACCGACCTGAGCCTGCTGGCCCGACAGGTGCGCGATGCGGGCCGACGACACATGCACATCGCCTCCGAATTGATGGGGGAGGGTGCGGCCGATGCCTGAGCAGATCGTGACCATCCAGAACAAGCTGGGTCTGCATGCCCGCGCCTCGGCCCGGCTGGCCACCACGGCCAGCGCCTATGATTGTGATGTCTGGCTGAAGAAGGATGGCGCGGAAGTCAACGGCAAGAGCATCATGGGCATCATGATGCTGGCTGCGGGAAAGGGTTCGCACATCACCATCCGCACCGAGGGGCCGCAGGCCGAAGCCGCTTTGGCGGCCATTGTGCAGCTGGTCAACGAACGCTTTGGAGAGGCCGAATGAGCCGCGCCTGCCGGCAGGGGCGCGCCGTTGCCGCCAGTCCGGGCGTGGCCATTGGCGTGGCGCAGAAGATTCATCGGGGCGAGATTCCGGTGCCCAGACTGCATATCGCGCCGGACGATGTCGGACGTGAAATCGAACGTCTGGATGCCGCGATCGCCGCCTCCATCGCCGACGTGGATGCCGAGCGCCTGCATCTGCTCGATCTCGAAAGCCAGGAGCCGTTGCACATTCTGGACGCGCAGCGGTTGATGCTGCTGGATCCGGATCTGTCCAGGAAGGTGCGCGCCACGATTGCGCAAGACCATATCAACGCCGAATGGGCACTGCATCAGCAAATCGAGAGCATCAGCGCGGTGTTCGATGCGCTGGAAGACGACTATTTGCGCGCGCGCAAGGCGGACATCGAACAGGTGGGCTTGCGCATCATGCGCCATCTGGCGGGCCAGAACGGGCATCCCGGCCTGCGGGAAGGCGACGAGCCGGTGATTCTGGTCAGCGAATATTTCACGCCTTTGGAGATCATGCGCTTCTGGCGCGAGGGCGCGGCCGGCTGCATTACCGCCCAAGGCGGGCCGAACACGCACAGCATCATCATCGCGCGCGGGCTGGGGTTGCCGGCCCTGATGGGCGCGGAGGATGCGATCGAACACATCGAGGACGGCGATATCGTGATTCTCGATGGCGAGCGGGGAGTGTGGATTGCCGATCCCGACGAGGCGACGCGGGCGCAATACCGGCGCTTCAGCGCCGCCATGCATGTGGTGCAGGACGAGATGCATGTCTTTGCTGCGCGAGCCTCGGTCAGCGCCGACGGGCATGCGGTGCGGCTGATGGCCAATCTGGAGGTGGTGGATGAGGTGCCGCTGGCGCGCGAGGTGGGCGCGGAGGGCGTGGGCCTGTATCGCACGGAATTTTTGCTTGCCCAGGCCGACTGCCTGCCGGGCGAGGAGGAACAATTCGGGCACTATGTCCGCGTGGTGCGCGGCATGGAAGGCCTGCCGGTGGTGTTCCGGTTGCTGGATATTGGTGGCGAAAAACCGATGCTGTTCGAGCATGTGCTGGGGCACGACGACCGGGGCGCCAATCCGGCCTTGGGATTGCGCGGCGTGCGCATCTTGCTGCGGCGGCCGGAGGTGTTGCGGGCGCAAGTGCGCGCGCTGTTGCGGGCGTCGCGCGAGGGCGATGTGCGCATCTTGATCCCGATGGTCACGCAAGTTGACGAGGTTGCGCAGGTGCGACGCATGGTGGAACGGTGCGCGCGCGAGTTGGGGGTGCCGTCCGTGCCGTTGGGAAGCATGGTGGAGGTTCCGGCAGCGGTGATGATTGCCCCGGAGCTGGCCGGGATCAGCGATTTCTTTTCTGTAGGCACCAACGACCTCATCCAATACACGCTGGCCGTGGATCGGGCGGACGAGGATGTGGCCGGGCTGTATGATCCGTCGCATCCGGCGGTGGAGCGGATGCTGCGGATGATCGTGGCTGCCGCGCGCGAACACGACATTCCGGTGGCCATGTGCGGCGAGCTCGCCGCCGACACGGACTGGACGGAACGACTGATGAACATGGGCTTCGATTGTCTGTCGATGAGCGTGCATCATATCCTGCCGGTGCGAAAACACCTGAGCCATCTTCGCTGGCGACCGGAGGATGCAAGGATGGAGGCGCGACATGCGGCAGCCCCGCCTCGCGGTTGACCCGCCCGCCTGGGGGTGCTTCAATGGCCGCATGGGGGATATGGACGCCGCACAAGCCATTCGGGAGCGCAAGGCACGGCTGGCCGAGGCGCTGGAGCAGATCCGGCGCAAGATGGAGGGTCTGATGGCCGAGAACCAGCGCCTGCGCGAGGTGGTGCGTTTGGCCGAAAGCGAGCTGCGCAAACGACGCGATCAGGTGCGACAGCTGGAAAATGAGCTGCACGCGATGGAGGACAAGCGGCTGGAGGCGCGCGGGCGCGTGGAGCATGCGATGGAGAAGCTCGACCAGCTGGTGTCGCGCATGGACAGGCCGGAGACATGACGCATACGGTGAAGGTGGCTCTGATGGGGCGCGAGTTTTCCATCCGCACCGACGACGATCCCGAGCATGTGGAGGCTGCCGCGCAGATGGTGCAGCAGCGGGTGGATGAGTTGCGGCGACTGGGGGCTTCGGTGGCCTCCGATCGCCTGCTGACGTTGGTGGCGCTCAATCTGGCGGGCGAATTGCTGCAACGGGAGCATGCGCAGATGGAAGATCTGGAGGGCTTGCTATTCGAGCTCGACAGCGTAGTATCACAGGCAGAAGGCTTGGCGAAAGCGCCCCTGCGCTGAACGCAAGGCAACGAGTGCCCGAGCCGATAACTGACCGAAGGGAGCCTGTCTATCCTGATCGTGTGTGGCCCGCTCCGCGCGGGAAACCTGACTTCAGGATGCGGCGCCCACCTTGGCTGCAAGGGTTCGGCAGTGCTACGCCACAACGTCAGCGCGGGGGCGCCCTTGCCGTGTTCGGATCATTCGTCCTTTCTTTCAATGGCAACACATGCGCAGGGCCGTGGCGGCCGGCATGAACGTGTCCGCCAAGGAGCGGCTGCGTGCCGCGGCCTTGCATCGTCGCCGCGCGATGTCGGACGAGGAACGGGCGCGTGCGTCGGCTCGCATTCAGGATGCGCTGCTCGATTGGCTGGCGACGCGGGACATGGCGTGCGCGCCATTGCTCATTTACCGCGCCATGAACAGTGAAGTGGACACCTCGCGCGTGTTGGCCCGGCCGCATCCGGCCATGTATGCGCCTGCGGTGCGGGAACATGTCATCACATGGCGGCGCGTGACCGCGCAGACCCGCTGGATCGAGGGCGGCATGGGGGCGCTGGAGCCGGCGTCGGGTGAGCCGTGGACACCGGATTCGACAGCTGCCGTGCTGGTTTGCCCGTTGGCGGGGTTCGACCGCACGGGAAACCGGCTTGGACTGGGCAAAGGCTGTTTCGATCGCTGGCTGGCCGGACATCGGCGGCATGTGGATGCTGTCATCGGGTTGGCGTTCGCCTGTCAGGAACTGGCGTGTATCCCGGCCGAGCCGCATGATGAGCCGCTGGACTGGGTGCTGACCGAACGGGAGCTCATCGAATGCCGGGCGCGCTGACCATTCTCGCCATCGGCGATGTCATCGGTCGCGCCGGTCGCCGCGCGCTGCGTCAGCACCTGCCGGACATGATCGACCGCCATTGCGTGGATTTCGTCGTCGCCAACGGTGAGAACCTGGCGGCGGGTTTCGGCATGACCGAAAAGACCGTGCGCGAGATGTTCGACATCGGCGTGGATGTGCTGACCAACGGCAACCATTGCTGGGATCAGCGCCAGATCATGCCGCTGATGGACGAGGACGATCGGCTTGTGCGCCCGGCGAATTTTACCGAGCACGCGCCCGGTCGGGGCTGGACGGTGCGCGAGACGGCGGGGGGGCGTCGGGTCGCTGTCGTCAATCTCATCGGTCAGGTGTTCATGGGCCCTTGGGATTGCCCGTTCTCCGCCGCCGACCGGGCGCTGGCCGAGATTCCCGATGATGTGGCCGCTGTTCTGGTGGATTTTCACGCCGAGGCCACCAGCGAAAAGATGGGCATGGGTTGGCATTTGGCCGGTCGGGCCTCATTTGTCTGGGGCACGCACACCCATGTGCCCACATGCGACGAAACCATTCGACCCGGCGGCACGGCCTATCAGACCGATTTGGGGATGACCGGCTCCTACCAGTCCATCATCGGCATGCAGGTGGAGAGCGCGCTGGAGCGGATGGTGCGCCGCCTGCCACAGCGGTTCCAGCCGGTGGAACGCGGCGCGAGTATCCATGCCACATTGGTGCGCGTGGACGCGTCTACGCGCAAGGCGCTTTCCATCCGGCGCCTGCACGTGCCGCCGGACTGAGCGATCACGCCCGCCTGAAGAGGCGGGCGCAATGCGGCGGCTTGCGGCCCGCCTGCGCGGTGTTCCGCGTCAGTTCGATGCGGCGGAGGACTCCGGCGCGTCCACGAAGGTTTTCAGTTTCTTGGCGCGGGATGGATGGCGCAGCTTGCGCAGCGCCTTGGCCTCGATCTGCCGGATGCGCTCGCGGGTGACACCGAACTGCTTGCCGACCTCTTCCAGCGTGTGGTCGGTGTTCATGCCGATGCCGAAGCGCATGCGCAGCACTTTCTGTTCGCGCTCGGTGAGCTGTTCCAGCACCTCCTGCGTGGCCTCGGCCAGCGCTGAGCTGACTGCGCCGTCCAGCGGGTTTTCGGCGTTTTCGTCCTCGACGAAATCCTTGAGCTGCGAATCCTCCTCGTCGCCGATCGGCGTTTCCAGGCTCACCGGCTCCTTGGCGACTTCCAGAATCTGGCGCACCTTGTCTTCGGGCATGTCCAGATGCTCGGCCAGTTCCTCGGGCGTGGGTTCGCGGCCGATTTCCTGCGCGATGCGGCGGGAGACGCGCATCATCTTGTTGATGGTTTCGATCATGTGCACCGGAATCCGGATCGTGCGCGCCTGATCGGCGATGGAGCGGGTGATGGCCTGCCGGATCCACCAGGTCGCATAGGTCGAAAACTTGTAGCCGCGCCGCCATTCGAACTTGTCCACCGCCTTCATCAGGCCGATGTTGCCTTCCTGAATCAG
>CAYVBG010000138.1:0-5074 GCA_964449205.1 uncultured Zetaproteobacteria bacterium
CTGGCGGTGCTGCGCTGGCTGCATGGCGGAAGCGATCTGAACACCCGTGCGGCGTGGTGGCATGTGTTGGGCGATGCGCTGGGTTCCATCGCGGCCATCGTCGCCGCGCTGCTGGTGCTGTGGCGGGGGTGGATGCGCGCCGATGCGGCGCTGTCGCTGCTGGTTACGGTGATTCTGGCCTGGGGCGGCTGGCGGCTGGTGCGCGAGACCACCTTGCAATTGATGGAGGCCGCGCCTGCCGGCGCGGACATGGGAGCGATCCGCGATGCGTTGACGGGGGACGACGAAGTGGTGGATGCGCATCACGTGCACGTATGGACCTTGCCGGACGGACGGCTGGCGCTCTCGGCCCATGTTTGCGTGCGGGACATGACGCATTGGCCGGAACTGCTGCCCCGCTTGCTGGCGCGTCTGCGCGCGGCGGGTGTGGCGCACGCCACCCTGCAACCGGAAACCGCCGAAATCTGCGCGGATGCGGGGTGAGTCGCCGGCGGGCCAGGCGCGCGGCTGGATCAGGGCTGGATCTCGATGCGGTATTTCTGCTCGTCTGCGGGCACGAACCAGTGCTCGCTGTTCCAGCCGATGCCGGCCGGAGCGGGGGTGATGCCGTGGATGCGCCGGTGATACACCGGCAGCGAATAGGGCGCGTAGAGAAACACCATCGGCACGTCCTTGTGGATTTCCTCCTGCATCCGGTCATACAGGCGCTTGCGCTCGGCGGTGTCGAAGGTGCGGCGGGCGGCGACCAGCGCCCGATCCACGACCGGATTGCGGTAGGACAAAAAGTTGAACTGTCGCTCGCCGGTCTGGGATGAGTGCCAGATGCTGTATTGATCGGGCTCCGGCGACAGCGACCAGCCCAGGATCACGGCGTCGAAGTTGCGCTTGTTGATGAAATGGGCAATGAAGGCCGACCATTCCACGAGGCGCACATGCACCCGGATGCCGACGGCCTTCAGCCGCTGCTGGATGATGACGGCCGTGTTTTCGCGTTGTTTGTTGCCGTTGTTGGTCAGAATCGTGAACTCGAACGGGCGTCCATGCCTGTCCAGCCAGCCGTCGCCGTCGGTGTCGCGCCAGCCGGCCCGGGCCAGCAGCGCGCGCGCCCGGGCGGGATCGAATGCTCGTGGCCGGATGCGTGTGTTGACCCAGCGGGTGCCGGGCTTGTAGGGCGTGGCGATGACTTCGCCGAGTCCCAGCAGCACGCCATCCACGATCTCCTGTCGGTCAATCGCGTATGCGATGGCTTCGCGCACGCGGCGATCGGCGAACAACGGCCGTTTCAGATTGAAGCCCAGATAGGTGTACACGAAGTCCAGGTATTTGTAGCGGCGGTAATGCGCCTTCAGCTTGGGGCGCGTGTCGAACAGGCGCATGTATTGCAGCGGCGACAGGCCCATCGCATCCAGCCGGCCGGCCGACAGCTCCAGAAACTGGGTCGCCGCATCGGGGATGATGCGGGTCAGGCGCTCGGCGATCCACACCGGGCCGTCGAAGTAGTCGCGGTTGGCGGCAAGCAGGATGGATTGTTGCGGTTGCCAGTCGGCCAGCCGGTAGGGGCCGATGGTCGCCTTCGGATAGCGGGCCAGCGTTGTGTGCATGATGTCTTCGTGTTCGAAGACGTGCTTGGGCAGAATGTTCAGGGATGCCCACGATGCCAGCGCCGGGGAAAACGGTTCGGCGTAGTGCACGATGAAGGTGAGCGGATCGGGCGCTTCGACGCCGGTGATCTTTTCGTAGTCGGATTTGTAGGCGCTCTGGGTGTGCGGATCCTGCATCAGGCGCAGCGTGAACACGCAATCGGCGCTGGTGAACGGGTGGCCGTCGGTCCAGCGCAGGCCCGGACGCAGGTGAAAGGTCAGGGTGCGGTTGTCCGGCGCCACCTCCCAGCGCGCGGCCAGTTGTCCGGCCAGGTTCAGGCTCCGGTCGTATTTGAGCAGCGACAGGTAGAGTTGGCCCGCAATGGCATGGCTGGCCGCGTCGCCGGCGATGAGCGGAATCAGGTTGGTGGCGTCGGCGCTGCTGGCCGACACCAGACGGTCGCCGAAGGCCGGTGTCGCGGGTTGGCTCGCGCGGGATGCTGTCGGCGCGGGCGCCCGGCTGGCCGGGGGCTTGTCCTGGCAAGCGGCCAGACACGCCAATGCCATGGCGGCGACTGTGGCGCGCATGCCGCGCATCACGAGGGGCGGATGCGGGCGAGAATCCACAGCCGGTCGCCCGGGTGCAACAGTGCGCCCGGCTTCAGGCCGTTGGCGCGGGCGATGGCCCGGGGCGAGGCGCCGAATCGCCGGGCGATGGTCCACAGGTTGTCGCCCGGCCGCACGCGGTAGCGGATGCGCCGTCCGCGCGCCAGCAGCGGGTTGGGCGCGGGCGAGGCCACATTGAAACCTGCGGTGGGCACAAGCAGGGTCTGGCCGGGCCGCAACATGGTTCGCTTCAGGCCGTTGACATGCCGGAGATGGGCTACGGTGGCATGGTGGCGGCGGGCCAGCCGCCAGAGGCTGTCGCCCGCCTGCACGCGCACCCGCATATATCGGGGGCGCGCCCGAGGTGCGGCCTGTTGCAGGCGATCGAACATGACTTCCGGCACGTGCAGGGTGACGGAGGTGCGTAAATATTGGGCATGATTCAACCCGGGATTGAAACGGAACAGTTGCTCCGGCGCCATGCCGGCGGCCCGCGCAAGCAGGCGCAGGTCGGTCGGCGGGGGCAGCGTGAGGCGTCGTGTCGGCACGGGTTGCGGCAACGTGAGCGCGCCGCGGGCGTTGAGCGCCACGAGCCCGAGGATGCTCCGCACATAGCTTCGGGTGACAGGTGGCACGGGCAGGCGATCCAGACCGTCCGCCGGCGTCCACGGATGCCGGCGCAGCCGCCGCGCGATGGCGGCGGGGCCGCGATGATAGGCGGCCAGCGCCAGCGGCCAGTTGCCAAAACGCGATTTCAGCCGCAGCAGGTAGCGCACCGCGCCGCGGGTTCCGGTCTCCAGATGTCGGCGCGGATCCAGACCGCTCGGCGCAGTCAGTTTCAGCGCCCGCGCCGTGCCGGGCATCAGCTGCCACAGGCCCATGGCGCCCGCATGCGAGAAGGCGTAGGGATCGTAGCCCGATTCCACCACCGGAATCATTTGCAATGCGGTCGGCGCCTGCTGCCGGGCCAGTTCCGCCAGCAGGCGGTGGCGCACAAAGCGTGACCGGCGAGCGATGGTCGGCCAGATGGAGATGTACACGCGCTTGGCCAGAGCCTCGGCGCGGGCGATGTCGAAGGCCGGCAGGCCGGCCAGCAGCGGATCGGTCTGCCGGGAGGCAACCGGCGCATGGTCGTTCGCCTTGGTGGCCGGCGCGGTGGCGACGGGCCGGGGCGAGGCGGCCGGCGACAGGGCTGCGCCGGGGTGCGGCTGGCAGGCAGCCAGCGCCAGCACGGTCAGCCCGAGCGCCGGCCACGGGGGCGTCTGGCGGCGGGACGGAAGGCGAAAGCGGCAGGGCATCGGGGAGCGAAGAAAACGAAACGTGGGGCGCATGCGCGTACGATAAACCGGTTTCGTCCGGTGTCCAAGCGCGGAGCGCCGGGTTGCCCGTCGCTTGATTTGATGGTGATTTGGGGGATGATAGCGGCATGAGGGAGATGCAGTCATGCTGTTGAGGGTGCAGCGGCAACTGATCGAGGCCGGCGTGGTGACGCAGGAGCAGGTGGCGCAGGCCGTGGAGGCGGCGAACGGCGACAAGCTGTTGCCGGCGCTGCTCCGGGTGGATGGTGTGGATGCGGAGAAACTGGTCCAGACGCTGGCTTCCATCTACAAGATTCCCTATCTGGATGTCGCGGCGCTGAAGCCGCCGTCGCCACTGCTGGATCGCTGCGGTGAGGCGTTTTGCCGCGAACAGATGTTCCTGCCGATGGACGAAGGGGAGGACCATGTGGTGGCGGCGATGGCCGACCCGATGGATTTCTCGGCGCTGGACGCCATTCGCTTCAAACTGGGCAAGAAGGTGCGACCGCTGTTCGCGCACCCCGACCAGCTGCGCCGTCGCATCCAGGAGCTGTTTCAGGGCGATGATTTCGAGGCGGCCATGGATGGCGTGGACGCAGCCGAGGTCGAAGGCGCAAGCGCCGAAGAAACGCCGCGCGAGGAGGCCAATCTCGATGACCTCAAGCGCGGCGCGTCGGATTCGCCGGTCATCAAGCTGGTCAACGGCATTCTGATCAAGGCGCTGAAGATGGGCGCGTCGGACATTCATATCGAGCCGGCCGAAGACAGAAGCGTGGTGCGGTTCCGGCTGGACGGGCGGCTGCATCCGGCCATGCGCTTTCCCGCCCGTGTGCATGCGCATGTGGCCAGTCGGGTCAAGATCCTGGCGCGGCTCGACATTGCGAACACGCGCACGCCGCAGGATGGCCGCACGCGCATTCGGGTCTGGGACAAGCCGTACGACCTGCGCGTGTCCACCCTGCCCTCGATGTTTGGCGAGAAGGTGGTGTTGCGGATTCTGGACAAGAGCGGTCTGTCGCTGTCGCTGGATGCGCTGGGATTCGAGAAACAGGCCGATGCGCGCGTGCGCGAGTGCATCCGGCGATCCAGCGGTGCGGTGCTGGTGACCGGCCCCACCGGCAGCGGCAAGACCACGACACTGTATTCCTTCCTGAACGCCATCAACGATCACGAGACGAACATCATCACGGTCGAGGATCCGGTCGAGTTCCAGATCAAGGGGCTCAACCAGGTGCAGGTGAATCCGGCCGCCGGGATGACATTCGCCGCCGCGTTGCGATCCATTCTGCGTCAGGATCCGGACGTGGTGATGGTGGGCGAGATCCGCGACGGCGAAACAGCCGAAATCGCGATGCATGCGGCCCAGACCGGGCATCTGGTGTTTTCCACCCTGCATACCAACGATGCGCCATCCACCATCACCCGCCTGCTGGACATGGGGATCGAGCCGACCACGCTGGCTTCGGGGATGAATCTGGTGGTGGCGCAGCGGTTGGCCCGCCGGTTGTGTCCGGCCTGCAAGACGCCCGCGCCGCTGTCGCCGGAGCTGGTCGAGCGTCTGGGGGTGCCGGAGGGAGTCGAGCTGTATGG
>CAYVBG010000139.1:0-5013 GCA_964449205.1 uncultured Zetaproteobacteria bacterium
AGGGCGCTGCCCTCCTGGCTGCCTGCGCAGCCCGAAAAGCGCCGGTTCCTGACCCTCCGGCGCGGCTATCATGGCGACACCTTCGGCGCGATGAGCGTGTGCGATCCGGAAACGGGCATGCACCATTTGTTCGCCGGCATGCTGCCGCGCCAGATCTTCGCCGATGCGCCGCCGAATGTGACCGAAGGCCCGTGGTACGAGGCGCATGCGGAGGGTTTCGCCCGCCTGCTGGCGGCGCACGCGGATGAGGTCGCGGCGGTGATTCTGGAGCCGGTGGTGCAGGGCGCGGGCGGCATGCGGGTGTATCATGCGGAGTTCTTGCGCGCGGTGCGCCGGTTGTGCGACGAATACGGCGTGCTGCTGATTCTGGATGAGATCGCCACCGGCTTCGGCCGAACCGGGCGGATGTTCGCCTGCGAGCATGCCGGCATCGCGCCGGACATCATGTGTGTCGGCAAGGCGCTGACCGGCGGATACATGACGCTCGGCGCGGTGCTGACCACGCGGCATGTGGCCGAGGGCGTGGAGGCCGGCGGGCAGGTGCTGATGCACGGGCCGACCTTCATGGCCAATCCGTTGGCCTGCGCGGTGGCCTGTGCCTCGATCGAACTGCTGGAGGCCTCGCCCTGGCGGGAGCGGGTGGCGCGCATCGAGCGGGCCTTTCGCGAGGGGCTGGAAGACTGCCGCGCGATGCCCGGCGTGCGCGATGTGCGCGTGTCGGGCGCGATCGGGGTGATCGAGATGGAGCGCCCGATCGATGTGCCGGCGATGCAGGCGCGGCTGGTGGCGCGCGGGGTGTGGCTGCGGCCCTTCGGGCGGTTGTTGTATGCGATGCCGCCGTTCACGATCGGCGAGGAGGAGCTGGCCTGCGTGATTCGCGCGATGCGCGAGGAGGCGGCGGGCGCGGAGCTGTGTCCGGGGCCGGCCGGTGACACGTGAGCAGCGTGCCTTAATACCACAGGCCGGAGAACCAGCGGCGTCGGGGCGACGGATGCGCGCCGTCCTGCCATTGCCAGTCGCCGTTGGCCAACGGCGGCATGCTGGCGCGCATGTCTCGAGCCAGTTCCTTCAGCCGTGCAATGCGCTCCTCGGTGGCCGGATGCGTGCGCAGCCAGGATGGTTCGGGCACGCCCTGACCAGGAAGCAGAATGCGCCGGAGCCAGCCGCCCCGGGTTTGCTCCAGCCGGGCCAGGGCGGAAGCCAGCCCCATCGGGTCGCCGGTCAGCTCGGCCGCGCCGCGGTCGGCGTCGAACTCCCTGGTGCGCGAGAGTCCCAGTTGCATCAGTGTCATCAGCGCCGGCGCGGCCCACAGCAACAGCAGCGGCAACCACGGCAGCCCCTGCCCCGAGATCAGCAAAACGGGCAGATTCAGCACCAGCATGATCTGGCCCAATGCGGCGAGAACGGCGGTGATCCGGCTGATGACGTCGGCCAGCATCATCACCCGCAGATCGCGATGCCGGATATGACTGATTTCATGGGCCAGGATGCCCGTCAGTTCGCGCAGGCTCATGGCGCTCAGCAGACCGCTGGTGACAGCGATGAACGGGCGATGGATGCTGCCCGTGGCGAAGGCGTTCAGCATCGGGGAAGGAATGACGAACAGACGGGGACGGGTGGGAAGCTCGGCCCGGCGTGACAGTTCCGCGATCTGTTGGTGCAACATGGGGGCTTCGGCGGGGGAAAGCTCTTGCGCCCGGTAAAGGCGCAGCATCCAGACGGGAGAGATTTCGGGTGCCAACAGCAGCATGATGGCACCCATGCCGATAAGCCACCATGTCGCGCCCGGCCCCAGCAGCAGGCGGCCGATGAGCGCGGCCAGCAATCCCATGCCGGCGAGCAGCAGCAGGGTTTGCAGCGCGTTGCGCAGGCGGTGGGCGGCGGAAACAGCGAGCATGAGCAAAGACTATCGCAGTGGGCGGTCATGAAACAGGCCGCAGCGTACGCTGCGGCCTGGTGTGCATGGTGGAGCCGAGCGGGATCGAACCGCTGACCTTCACATTGCGAACGTGACGCTCTCCCAACTGAGCTACGGCCCCGACAATGGCGGCGCATTATAGTCGCCATTTCGCAAAAATCATCCATGGATTTCGCGGGCCGTTGCGGTGGCACGAGCGGCATCTATAATCGCCGGTCATGATTGTCGCGGAAGCCCTGAGCCGCTCCTTTGGCGACAAGCCTGCCGTGCGGAACCTGAGCTTTCATGTGAAGCGCGGCGAGGTGATGGGGCTGCTCGGCCCCAATGGCGCGGGCAAGTCCACGACGATGAAGATGCTCACCGCCTGTCTTCCGCCCAGCTCGGGCACGGCCACGGTGGGCGGTCACGCGATCGACGAGGATTCCGTCGCGGTGCGTCGCATGGTGGGCTACCTGCCCGAGAATGCTCCAATGTACGCCGATTTGCATGTCTCCACCCATTTGCGTTTCATCGGGCGCATGCATGGCTTGCCCGAAGGACGATTGGCCGAGCGTATGGCGTTGATGCGGCGGGTGTGCGGGCTGGACGGTGTGATGGGGCGGCGTATCGGAGAGCTTTCCAAGGGATATCGCCAGCGTGTGGGGCTGGCCGCCGCGATGCTGCATGATCCCGATTGCCTGATTCTGGATGAACCGACGACCGGCCTGGATCCGAACCAGATTCTCGATATCCGCGCGTTGATCCGCGATTTGGGACAGGAAAAGACCGTGTTGCTGTCCTCGCATGTGCTGTCCGAGGTTGAGGCGGTGTGCGATCGGGTGATGATTATCGACCGGGGGAGGCTGGTGGAGTCCGGCACGGCGGCGGAGCTGGCCCGCAGAGTGCAGGGCGGAGCCGAGGTGCGGTTGGTGCTGCGAGGCGATGTCGAGGCGTTTGCGGCCTGCTTGCGGCGGCGGCTGGCGGAAGCAGATTGTCGAACGGAAGGCGGCCCGGTGGAACCGCCGGAGGAAGGCGGGACGCGGCTGCGTCTGTTGCACCCCGATCGGGAGTCGCCGCTGGCGGAGGCGGCGTTTCGCGCCGCGGTCGAGGTGGATGCGGTGATCCTTGAACTGCGTCGTGGCGAAGCGAGCCTGGAAGACGTGTTCCACCGGCTCACGGGTGACATGGCGACGGAACCACCCCAAGGGGAGGATGCCGTATGAGCGCGGTGCGGGCGATAATCTGGAAGGAATGGCGGCAGGCAGTGGACACGCCGCTGGGCTATGTATTGGCCGTGGCGTTTCTGCTGGCGTCCGGGTTTTTCTTCGGCAGCCGGCTGTTTCTGACCGGACAGGCGGACATGCGCGACTTCTTCGCCATGCTGCCGGTGCTGCTGATGTTTTTCGTGCCGGCGGTGTGCATGCGGGCGCTGGCCGACGAGCGCAAGACGGGCACGTTTGAGCTGCTGGCGACCTTGCCGGTGTCCACGGCGCAAATCGTGGCAGGCAAATATCTGGCGTTGATGTTGCAGTGGGTGTGGATGTTTGCCTGGACATTGTTTTATCCCGCGACGCTCGTGATGTTGGGTGATCCGGATGCGGGCCAGATTGCGGCCTCATATCTCGCAGCACTGCTGCTTGCCGGCGTGGATGTGGCTGCGTGTCTGTTTGCCTCTGCGTTGACCTCCAATGGCGTGGTGGCTTATGTGTTGGGCTTTTCGATGCTGTTGGCCGTGTTTTTGCTGGCGCAGATTTCGCCGTTGCTGTCGCCTGCGGCCCAGAACTGGCTGGAATCTCTGAACCCGCTGGCCCGTTATCGGGGCATGCTCCGGGGTGTGGTGCATCTGGACGACGTGGCATGGCTGGCGGCGGTGGCCGTGATGCTGTTGGCGGCGACGCATCTGCGGTTGGAGCGGCGGCGATGGCAGTGAGCGTGCCGGATCGCCGCGCCGTGTTCCGGCGGCGGGGCTGGGTGCGGTTCGTGACCGTGGTGGTTGCTGCGGCGACGCTGGCCATGGCCGCAACAGCGTTGGACATGCGCGCCGACTGGACGGAGGACCACCGCTATACGCTTTCACCAGCCACGCGCTCGCTGCTGGCGACGCTGGATGAGCCGGTGATGATCCGCGCTTGGGTGACACGAGATCTGCCGCAGCCTTACGGCCGGTTGCGGCGCTTCATTGCGGACATGCTGGCCGCTTGCCACGAGGCCGGGCACGGACGGGTCAACTACGAAGTGAAGGATCCGGCCGACGATCCGAATGCCGAGGCGGCCTTGGCGGCGTTGGGCGTGCCCGAGGTGCAGGTGCAGGTGGTGGAAAACGATCGTGCCCAGGTGCGGCAAGGCTACATGGCCGTGGTCATCGAATACCTGAACCGGAAGGAAATCATTCCTGTCGTGCGAGGAGAGACCGGGTTCGAATACCTTTTGGCCAGCCGGATTCGCAAGCTCACCGGCCAGGGGCGCGTCCGGTTGGGCGTGGTGGCCGGTTCTGGCGCGCGAGGACTGGACCGGCTGCATGCCTTCAAGCGGCTGGCCGGCGAGGACTACGATCTGGTCGAGGTGCATCCCGACGCCAAGCCGGTCGGCAAGGATGTGCGGACGCTTGTTGTGGCCGGTTTCACTCAACCGCCCTCACCGGCAATGCGTCGGGCCATCCGGCGTTTCGTGGATGCTGGCGGAGGTTTGTTGGTGCTGGCGGGAAACGCCGAGCCGATGCTGGATCGGGGATTTGTGGTGTCGCCGATTGATGCCGCGGCCAACGTGTGGTTGAAGGAGGATTTCGGCGTGGCCGTGGAGCCCGGGCTGGTGATGGATCCGCGTGCGGCGCGCATCAATGTGAACCAGCGTCAGGGCATGCTCGTGTTCAGCAGTGTGGTGGACTATCCGTTTGTTCCGTCGGTGGAGGGCATGAACGCCTTCAATCCGGTGACACGGGGGCTGCGGGCGGTGTCCGTGCCGTTCGTTTCGCCGCTGGCGTGGGCCGGCGATCAGCGTGGCGCGGTGCTGCTCGAATCCTCCCCGATGGCCGCCGTGCAGGCCGGCCCGCCGTTTGACGTCAATCCGTTGACGCCGATGCGCGAGCGTTTCGATGGTGTGCATCGCCGTGCGGCAAA
>CAYVBG010000140.1:0-4913 GCA_964449205.1 uncultured Zetaproteobacteria bacterium
GGAAATAACCGTCCACGAACACCATGTGGAAAAAAAGCGTCGCCGCGCGCTCGCACAATTGCAGGCAATCGTGACCGGCCGCGCGCAGCGCCTCTCGTTCATCCACCGGGATGCCGGATATCCGCTCGGTGGTCAACACCTCGGCATGGGTGTAGTCCCAGATGACGGACGGGATATACACGCCCTCCACGCCGGCCAGATTCTCGGCGAACCGCGAGGCGTGCGCGGCCTCGGCGCGCAGATTCAGCTCGCCCATGATGGTGCGCGCAAATTCCTCGACCACGCGCGGCGCCTTCAACCGCCGGTATTCGGGGAAATAACGATCGAACAGATTGGCCAGCATCGCCAGCAATGCCAGATCGGCCTCGATGGTCTTGCGGATGGTCGGCCGGCGCACCTTCACCGCCACCTTCCGCCCGTCCGGCAACACCGCGAAATGCACCTGCGCGATGGAGGCCGAGGCCACCGGCTGCTCCTCGAACGAACGAAACACCCCACCCTCGCCCAAGAGCGGCTTTTTGAACACGCGCTCCAGCACCCCGCGGATGGTGCCGAAATCCTCCGGCGGCACCGCATCCTGAAGCTTCTTGAGCTCCAGCGCGATGTCCATGGGCAGCAAATCCACGCGCGTGGACAGCATCTGGCCGAACTTGATGAAGGTCGGCCCCAGCCGTTCCAGCAGCAGCCGGATCTGTGCCCCCAGATCGCGGGACACCTCGCTGCGCATCACCAGCCGCATCAGCCAGGCATAAGGAGCAAAGAGATGGAGACGCACGGCAATCGCGCCCATGCCATGCGCCGTCAACAGTTGTGTGATGACCAGCAGCCGCCATCCGCGGCGGAATCCGGCCCGGGGGCTGATCATGCGCCGCGACGCCCGGATGACGGCTTGCGACGGGATGAACGCGCCTCGCCGCCATGCAGGCCGGCGGCCTTCTCCAGCCGCGTAAGCCGGCGCTTCAACCGCGAAATCGAGCGCGCGGCCTCCTCCACACCGGCCTGCCACGCCTCGAATCGCGCCTGATCCGGAATGTCCGCATCGTCCAGACACTGCCGCAACGCCTCACGCGAGGAACGCGCGGCCTTGTTTTCCAACGCGATCAATCCCTTGGCCGCGCGCGCCACGCGCGCGCCGAAATATTCGCCGAAGCCGGCGCGCAGTTCCCGCTCCCAGTCGATGTCCGCCGCCTGCAACAGTTTCTTGAAGCGCAGCATGGCCTCGGAGTCCCCCGAAAGCCTCAACGCCCGCTGAAACACCAGATCATCCGGATCCTCGCGGGCAAAGCACAGGCGCGCAAACCCCGCCGTGGTCGCCTCGATGGCCACATCCGCATCCCCCTGATGCGACGGATGCACCCACGGCCGGCCGCCGGCGAACCCCAGAAAGAACACCGCGTCCGTATCCGTGACATGGATGCGAAACACGCGACCATCCAGCTCATCCAGCAACGGCGCAAGATCGTCGCGCCGGGTCAGATACAAATCGAGCACCGTGGCCAGCACCACGCACTGCACCGGCACGGGAATCAGGCGTAGCGGCAGAAACATCAGGCTCATATCCGATACCCCCGGTGCAGGGCCACAATGCCGCCGCTCATGTTCTCATAACCCACCACGCCGAATCCCGCCGCCTCGATGAGCCGCGCAAAGCGCCGCTGATCGGGGAACCGGCGGATGGACTCGACCAGATACTGATACGACGCCCGATCCCCGGCGACCTTTTCGCCCAACAGCGGAATCACATTGAACGACCACGCATCGTACGCCAGATCGAGCAGCGGCAGCACAGGCCGCGAAAACTCCAGACACAGAAACTGGCCGCCGGGCCGCAACACGCGCCGGAATTCGGCCAATCCGCCCTCGATATCCGCGAAGTTGCGAATGCCAAACGCGATGGTCACGCAATCGAAACTCGCATCGGCGAACGGCAGCCGCGCGCCGTCGGCCCGAATGCAGTCCGCCCGACCGGGCAAAAAACCTGCGTCCACCATCCGCCGCGCGCCTTCCGCCAGCATCGGGCCGTTCAGATCGGTCAGCACCACCCGCCCCCCGCCGCCCATCCTGCGCAACAAGCCCAGCGCGATATCGCCCGAACCCGCCGCCACATCGAGCACACGGCTGCCGGCGCGCACAGCGGCCCGGCGCACCATGCGCTGCTTCCACAAACGGTGCATACCCAGGCTCATCAGGTCGTTCATCACATCGTATTTGCCGGCCACCGAGGAAAACACGCCCATCACCCGCCGCGCTTTTTCGCCAGGCGTGACACGCGCAAAACCGAAATGGGAGGAGCCGCTCATGCGGCAATGGTATCAGTCTGCCCCATCCGCTCCAACCGCGCCGGCCCGCGCACGCCGCTTGCGCCCGTCCTCCGCCCTGCCAGCATGGCCGCATGCGCGGCAAACCCGAAGTCGAGGCCTTCACCGACGGCGCCTGCTCCGGCAACCCCGGCCCCGGCGGCTGGGGCGTGCTGCTGCGCGCAGGCTCGCATGAAAAAGAGCTGTGCGGCGGCGCGGCGCACACCACCAACCAGCGCATGGAGCTGACTGCCGCCATCGAGGCGCTGCGCGCGCTCAAGCGTCCATCACACATCACGATTCATTCGGACTCGAAATATGTCGTGCAGGGGATGACGGAATGGATCCACGGCTGGAAGAAGCGCGGCTGGAAAAACGCCGCCAAACAGCCCGTGGCCAACCGCGATTTATGGGAAGAACTGGACAGGCTGGCCGCGCGTCACGAGGTGCGCTGGGAGTGGGTCAAGGGCCATGCGGGCCATGCGGAAAACGAACGCGCGGACGCGCTGGCGCGCAAGGGGATACCCGACCATGATTGAAATGAAGCCATATCGACTCTGGCGCGCAAACGCATTCAAATCGCTCGCGCCCCGGACGGCCAATACCCTCATTCCTTGATTTGCGCGCGGCCTTGGGGGCGATGGTGGCGTGTTGCGAGGCCGTCAACCCTTGCGCGCACGCGGATGCGCCGCATCGTAAATCTCGCTCAGCCGCGCGATATCCAGATGCGTGTAGCGCTCGGTGGTGGCCAGCGACGCATGGCCGAGCAGCTCCTGAATGACGCGCAAGTCCACCCCGCCGGCCAGCAGATGCGTGGCGAATGAATGGCGCAACCGGTGCGGCGTCACCGACACATCCGCCCCGGTGGCCAGCGCCCGCGCCTTGAGCATGCGCTGCACGCTGCGCGCCGTCAGTCGCCCGCCACGCCGGTTGAGAAACAGCGCCGCCTGCGACGGATCCGGATGCGCCAGCCGCGTTTTCAGATACTCCCGCACCATCGCCCTTGCGCCATCCGGAATCGGACAGACGCGCTCCTTGCCGCCCTTGCCAAGCACCCGCACCGCCGCGCCGTCGATATCCACATCCTCCAGATTCAGCCCCACCGCTTCAGACACCCGCAACCCGCAGCCATACATCAGCGCCATCAGCGCCAGATCGCGCGCTTCGCCGGACCCGTTGGTCGCAGCCAGCAGCCGTTCGGTTTGCTCCGGCGGCAAGGTGCGCGGCAACCGTTTGTGTCGTTTTGGCGGCGACACGCCCTCGGCAACATTGCGCGCGCACCAACCGCTTCGCACACCTTCGTCCAGAAAGGCGCGCAAGGCGGAAAGCCGCCGCGCCAGCGTCGCCGGCGACAACCCCCGCCCATGACCGGCCACCAGCCAGTCCTGCACATGGCGGCGGGTCACATCGCGCACCGGCATGTCGCCGGCACAGGCGATGAAGTCCCGCAGATCGCGCCGATAGGCCGCCACCGTATGCGCCGAAGCCAGCCGCACATCGGCCAGCCGCGCCAGAAAGCACCCGACGGCCTCGCTCAGCCGCATGCTTACGCCCCGTCCGTCTCGGCCATCTCCAGCCGGCGCCCGCCCAGCGCCTTGGCCACATACATGGCCTGATCCGCCGCCTCGATGAGTTCCCGCACCCGCATGTCGCGTTCGGGCGGCGAATACGCCAGACCGGCGCTGACACCAACCGGCTCGCCACCGGCCCGCACGTGCGCGCATGCCTCGACAATGCGCCTGCCGATCTCGCACGCCTTGGCCGGCGGGCAGCCGGGCAACAACAGCGCAAACTCGTCGCCGCCCATGCGAATCAACGGATCCTGCACGCGCACATGCGCCCGCACTGTCTCCGCCACCCCCTGCAACACCTCATCGCCGACGGCATGACCGAAGCGATCGTTCACGGCCTTGAAGTCATCCATGTCCAGATACAGGCAGGCAACGCCAACACCATCGCCAAACCAGCGCGACAGCGGCTGGTGGCTGTGCGGTTGCAGAAACCGCCGGTTGTGGCTGCCGGTCAGCGCATCGGTGATGGCCAAACGCGCCAGCCGTTCGCGCGACACTGCATTCTCCAGACTCAATCCCACCACCTGCGACAAATGCTGCAGAAAATCCGCGCCCTGCCCCGGCGCGAAACGATTGGCGTCCACCGAACCCATGCCCAACACGCCAAAGGGCCGGCCCGCGCCGCTCAACACCAGCAAAGCCAGCGAACCCAAGTGATGATCGCGCGCCTCCAGCCAGTCGAATCCCTGCTCGGCGGCCAAGCGCATCAGCCACACCGGTTGCCGGGCCAACCCCATGCGCTCGATCTCGCCGGCTTCCACCCACACCAGATCACGCTCGGAAATGGCCTCCATCTGACGGCTGCCGATGAAACTGGAACGGTCGAACCAGAAACGCACCATGTCCAGCTCGAAGCGGCCGCGCAACTCGCGCAGCAGCGTGAAGCACAAGTCTTCCGGATCGGTGGCCGCCAACACACCGGCTTCCAGTTCAAACAGACGGGAAAACAGCCGCTCATTCTCGCGCAGCCGGTCCATCACCTCCGCCACATATTGGCGCAGGCGGCGATTTTCCTCGGCCAACTGTCGGGCCCGACGTGCACCGA
>CAYVBG010000141.1:0-4862 GCA_964449205.1 uncultured Zetaproteobacteria bacterium
AGCTCGGCGCGCATGGCGGCGTCCGCCACCGCCTGAAACGGATCAGGTTCGGCCCAGCCAGGCGTCCAGCTCGCCACGCCGCTCCAGCGCGTGCAACTCGTCGCAGCCACCCACATGGCGATCGTTGATGAAGATTTGCGGCACCGTGCGCGCGCCATGGCTGCGCCGCAGCATCTCGGCCCGCCGTTCCGGGTCGGCCTGCACATTGTATTCGGTGAACGCCACGCCCTTGCGCCGCAGCAGGGCCTTGGCGCGGATGCAATACGGGCAGAAGTCGCTGACATAGATTTCAACATGCGCGTCGCTCACCATCGCCTCCGGGAAATCACGGTCGCCGCAGCCTAGCCCTCCCGCGGCGTGCGGGCCAGCGAGAAGGCCTGAATCCCGCAACCCTGCGTCCCAACGGCCAGTTTCCGGCAGGCCCAATGCAGCGTGGCTCCGGTGGTGCGAATGTCGTCCACCACCCACAATCGCGCACCGGCAGGCGCCCCCGGCCGCGCATCCGGATTCACACGAAAGGCCCGGCGCGCATGCTTCCAGCGTCCGGCGCGGTCATGCGAGGATTGGCGCGAGCTATCCGCCGCGCGACACAGCCAACCGGTTTCCACGCGTGCGCCGGTCAACCTGGCGATGGCGCGGCACAGGCTCGCCGTATGGTGCATGCCGGTTCGCCGCATGCGGGTAATCGGCATCGGCACGGGAATCAACACATCGTCGGATGCAAACAGAGCGCGCAAATGCCCCGCAGCGGCATGCAGCAGCCAGGCCATGCCGGCATCGCGCCCACGCAGTTTCCAGTCCAACATGGCCGCGCGCACCGGGCCGTCATAAACATACACGCTTTCCATGCGCGCAAACGGGGGCGACCGTTGCAGGCATTGACCGCAGGGCCCGGGCGCGAGTTCCTCCGGCAGCGTCCGTCCGCAACGGCCGCATGCGGCCCGCGGCCAGACACGGACTTGCCCGGCGCAATCGTCGCAGGCCGCGCCCCGCTGGCGCACAGTCCCCCGACAGAACACACAGACCGGTGGCAGCAACGCATTCATACAGTGGTCAACAATGCCACGAAGCGCGGTTGACAGCATGGCCATGACACCCAGCATGCCTGACATGCCCGATGCCAGCAACTGGTTCGCGCCCGTTTCCGGGGCGCGCCGACGCGTGTTCCCGCATGGCCGGCGCGCCGGCGCGCACATCGTGATCAATGGCCAGCAGTTGCTGAACTTCGCATCCAACGATTACCTGGGGCTGACGTTCCATCCCGAAGTGATCGCCAGCGCCGCGCGCGCATTGCGCGAACGCGGCCTGGGGGCCGGCGCCTCGCGTTTGGTGAGCGGTGACGATCCCGCCCTGCACGCGCTGGAAACGGAGTTGGCGCGATGGAAGGGTTATCCGGCCTGTCTGATGCTGGGCTCGGGCATGCTGGCCAACATCGGACTGATGGACGCCCTTGCCGGACGGAACACGCAACTGTTCGGCGACCGCCTGAATCACGCTTCGCTGGTGGACGGCGCGCGGCTGGCGCGCGGCCAGCTGCGCCGCTATCCGCATCGGGACACGGCGGCGCTGGCACGCCTGTTGCGTCGGTGCGGCCCGGCGCGAAAAGTCGTGGCAAGCGATGGCGTGTTCAGCATGGACGGCGACTGCGCCGATGTGCGCGCACTGCTGCATCTGGCCGAGGAGCACGATGCCATCGTCGTGCTGGACGATGCGCACGGCCTGGGCGTGCTGGGCCCGGAAGGACGGGGACTGACGGCCGAAACAGGATGCGCCGGACATCCGCGACTCATCGAAGTCGGCACCTGCGGCAAGGCGCTGGGCGGCTATGGCGCATTCATCCTGGGCCCGACCGCGTTCATCGAGGGGCTCCGACAACGCCTGCGAACCATGATCTATTCCACAGCGCTTCCGCCCGCCTGGCCGGCCGCAACCCTGACGGCGCTGGAGGTGCTGCGCCGGGAACGACTGCCGGAGCGGCTGAATGCGCGGGTGCGGTATTTCCTGCGGGCTGCCCAAGCCGCAGAACTGCCCCTGCAAGCCTCGCGCACGGCCATCCAGCCGTTGATCCTGGGCAACGATCAGGCCGCACTGACTGCCGCCCGGGCGCTGCGGGAACGCGGCTTCTTCGTGCCGGCCATTCGACCGCCAACCGTGCCGGAGGGCACGGCACGGCTGCGTATCACCCTCTCGGCGGCCCACGAAGAATCCTGGCTGGACGCCCTGGTGCGGGCGCTGAGCGCGATATTGCGCGACATGCCGGGCGTGAAACGATGATCAAGCCGCCGCTGGTCTTCCTTCACGGCCGGGCCCAGTCGCCGCGTGTCTGGCGCCATCAGATCGAGCACTTTGCGGCGAACGGCTGGCGCGTGACCGCCCCGGCGCTGCCGGGGCATGGCGGCCAGCCAAACGCGCCCGCCGGGGCTTGGCCCGACCGGCTGGCGCGCGCCTTGCCGGATGAGCCCTGCATGTTCGTGGGCTGGTCGCTGGGAGCGCTGATGGCCATGCGGGTGGCGCTGGATACGCCGGCGCGCGTACACGGACTGGCCTTGGTGGGGGCCACGCCCTGCTTCCGGGCAAAGACTGACTGGCCGCATGGCGTGGATGAGGCCACCTTTCGCTCCTTCGCCGAAGCAGCCGGGAGCGGCGCGCCAAAGCTGTTGCAGCGATTCTTTTTGCTGATGCTGCATGGCGAGGATCTCGCGCGCGCCGACATGACCGCCATCGCCCGCCGGGCAGTGGACAAACGCCACCCTCCAGAGCCAGCGGCGCTGAGCGCCGGGCTGCGCTTGCTGGCCGACCAGGACTTGCGGAACGACGTGCCCGCCATCGGCGCGCCGGCGCTGGTGCTGCATGGCCGAAGGGATGCCGTGACGCCCGTGGCCGCGGGCCGATGGCTGGCGCGGCATCTGCCAAACGCACGTTGGCAAGAGCTGCCCGGCGGTCATGCGCCGCATCTGACACATCCCCGGGCGTTCAACGCCCTGCTGGAGGCATGGTGCAAGAGCATTATCTGAATCGAAGGCAGGTGGCGGCGCGTTTTTCACGCGCCGCGGCAACCTACGACGCTCACGCGGCCCTGCAACGCGAGGTCGCCTCGCGGCTGGACGCGCATCTGGAATTCACCCGTCTGAATCCGGCGCGCATTCTCGATATCGGTTGCGGCACGGGGTTTTTGACCCAACATCTGCGCCGCCGCTACCGTCGGGCGCGCATCGTTGGCGTGGATCTGGCGCATGGCATGAACCTCGCGGCCCGACAGCGCGTGGGCCCGCGTCGCCTCTGGCGCGCGCGTCCGGCATTTGTCACGGCCGACGCGGTGCGACTGCCCTTTGCCGACGGTGCATTCGACCTCGTGGCTTCCAACCTGACCATGCAATGGGTGAACGACCCCGAATCCATGATGGCCGAGATGCGGCGCGTGCTGGCCCCGGGCGGCTTGATGCTGTTTTCCACCTTCGGCCGGCGAACGCTGACCGAGATGCGGCGCGCCCTGGCCGCAATCCGGCCGGAGCATGCGGGGCTGGTGCTGCCGTTCCCCGACGTCACCTCCCTGGGCGATGCGCTGGCGCGGCTGGCCGTGGATATGCCGGTGACCGACAGCGATCTGTTCACGCTTACCTATCCCGATTTCATGAGCCTGGTGCGGGAGTTGAAGGGCATCGGCGCCTCGGCGGCGGCCATCGCGGGGCGCCCTGGCGGGCTGTATGGCCGGCGTCTGTTGCGCCAATTGCAACACGAATACGAAGCACGCCACCGGACGGAAGGCGGGCGTCTGCCGGCAAGTTTCGAGGTGCTGTATGCGCAGGCCTGGCATCGTCCGGCGCCGCCGGAATTCGAGCGCACCATTCCCATCGAGGCGTTGTGAAGCGCATGCGGATCTTCATCACCGCCTCGGACACCGATGCCGGCAAAACCTATGTCGCGGCCGGGCTGACGCGGGCGCTCATGCGCCGCCACATCCGGGTGCGGACGCTCAAGCCCGTGTGCTGCGGGCGCGCCCCCGGCACCATGAACGCCGACGTGCGCGCACTGCTGGAAGCGCAAGGCTGGCGTCCGGACAGGGCGCATCGCATTTGCCGCCATGATTTCCCCGATTTCGCCGCGCCGGAGCAGGCCGCGGCGCGAGCCGGCGAAGCCATTCAGCCGGAAGAGCTGGTCCGCTGGTGCAACAAGGCCGCAAGCGATGCGGAACTTGCGCTGATCGAGGGCGTGGGCGGACTGATGGTTCCACTGGCGCCGCGCTGGCTGGTGGCGGACTGGCTGGCCGCCATGCCCGACTGCCGCGTGCTGCTCGTGGCGCGCGCCCGCTTGGGCGGCATCAACCATGCGCTGCTGACACTGAAGGCGCTGGACGCGATGTCGCGTCCTCCGGACTGGGTGGTGATCAACGACGCGGACGCCGCCGGCCAGGGCATGCCGGAAAGCATGGCCCGTGCCCTGCATTCATTCCTGCCCGCGGGAACACGGTTGCTGGCGCTTTCCCATCAGCCGGAAACGGGCTATGCTGCGAACGACACGGTCGAGGAGCTGGCGGCCGACATCGCAAGGAGATGCCGATGCGCGTGTTGATCATCGAGGATGAAGAAGCCCTTCAGGGCATTCTGTCCACCTTCGTCTCCCGCTACGCCACGGAACGAGGGCTCCGGGCGGAAATCCGCGCATTGGGCGACCCGGTGCAAGCCCTGTTTGATCTGACTTCCAACGGCAGAACCTACGATGCGATACTGATGGATGTGCGCATGCCGAAACTGACGGGCGATGAAATCTACAACAGCCTGATGCATGTCACGCCGGAGATTTTGGGACGCATCGTGTTTGTAACCGGCTACCGGCAGGACCTGGAAGAACGCTTCGGCGACCGC
>CAYVBG010000142.1:0-2233 GCA_964449205.1 uncultured Zetaproteobacteria bacterium
GGCGAGCCAATGGCCGGCAAGCCGAAATGGCTGAAGGTGCGCGCGCCGATGTCGCCCGAATACCGGCGGCTGGCGCGGATGATGCGCGAGCTGAACCTGAACACCGTCTGCGAGGAGGCCAGTTGCCCGAACATCGGCGGCTGCTGGAAGCATGGATCGGCCACCTTCATGATTCTGGGGCGGGTGTGCACGCGCACCTGCGCCTTCTGCGATGTCGAAACCGGTCGCCCCGATCCGCTCGATCCGGACGAGCCGAAAAACCTCGCCCGCGCGGTGGCCGAGATCGGCCTGAAGCATGTGGTCATCACCAGCGTCGATCGGGACGACCTGCCCGATGGCGGCGCGGGGCATTATGCGGCGGTGATCCGCGAGCTGCGCGCCCGCCAGCCGGAGGTCACCATCGAGGTGCTGACGCCCGATTTCCAGCGCAAGCCGGAGAGCTGCCTGAACACCGTGATCGACGCCGGGCCGGATATCTTCAACCACAATCTCGAAACCGTGCCGCGCCTGTATCGCTCGGTGCGCCCCGGCGCGCGCTATTTCACCAGCCTGCGCCTGTTGCAGCGCGCCAAGGAGCTGGATGCGCGGGTGGTCACCAAATCCGGCATCATGGTGGGGCTCGGCGAGGAGCGCGACGAAATCCTGCAAGTCATGGACGACCTGCGCGAGGCGGGCGTGGATATTCTGACCATCGGCCAGTATCTGCGCCCGAGCGCGCGGCATCATCCGGTGATGAAATACTGGACGCCGGAAGAGTTCGACGAGCTGAAATACCTGGCCGAGAAAAAGGGCTTCGGCATGGTCGCCTCCGGCCCCCTGGTGCGCTCCTCCTTCCACGCCGAGGATGTGTTCCGCGCGCTGAAGCTGCGCGAGGCGACGGCCTGAATCTGAAACAGGAGGCGTGCATGAATACCCGGGAACTCATCGAGGAAGCGGCATCTCTGCCGGTGGAGGAACGGGCGAAAATGGCCGAGTTTCTTCTGCAAAGCCTCAATCCGCCCGAAAAGCGCATCGACCGCGCATGGGCAGGCGAAGCCGCGCGCCGGCTGGACGCATATCGTTCCGGATCGGTGGAGGCTGTGCCCGGTGAAAAGGTGTTGCAGGACATCATTCGTCGCTTTGGTCAATGAGCTTCTTTTTTCATCCCGAAGCGGAGCGGGAGCTTCGTGATGCCATCGCGTGGTACGAGGATATCGATCCAAGGCTGGGACGGGATTTCGCCGGGGAAGTGTTTGCGGCCATCCAGCGCGCCGTGGATTTTCCGCACGCATGGACGCCGCTTGATGGCGATGTGCGTCGATCGTTGGTCAAACGATTCCCGTTCGGCGTGCTGTATTCGGTGGAAGAACGCGGCATCCTGATTCTTGCCATCATGCATCTTCACCGCGCACCCGGATACTGGACGCCAAGAGAACGACGGAGCGCCTCCGATGGATAACGGCCTTGCGTTAGCGCATGAGTTCTCCTCGCGCGAAGGCCAGCCGCTGCGGCGGCGCGGCCACGATCTGGGCGCGGTGCGCGCGCTGGATGCGCCGCCCGATCCGGGCGTGGAAGAAGCCGCCCGCCGCTGGCACGCGGATGCGCCCTGCCTGTTGCCTGGCTGGGTGGACGCCGCCGCCTTCGCCGCCGATATCGCAACCGCCCATGAACTGATGGAAAAGACACTGGCCACGGGCCGGCTGGAGCCCGGGCTGGATGCCTCGCCTTGGCGGGAGCGGCTTGCGCCGCATTTCGCGCTGATGGCCGTATCGCCGGAAGAACACGATCCGCAGGCCATCGAGAAGGCGTATTTCGATGCCACAGCGCCGGAAACGGACGACGGCGGCGATGTGTGGTGCAAGGCCTCGTGGCTGTCGTTCGACGAGGAGGACGCCAGCCTGCGCTTTCGTTTTTCCTTCGGCATGGAGGGCTTCGAGGATGTCGCCGCCGATCCCGCGCGCCAGCGGCAGGCGGCGCGGCTGTGCGAGGCGTTGTTTCCCGAATCGCGCGCGATCACCGGAAACGCACGCATCCGCGCGCTGTTCGCGGCCATCGTCGGCGGCGAGCCGGCGTTCGTCGAGCGCATCGTGTATTTCAACGCGCCCAACGGCGGCGCGCAGTTTCACCACGATGTCGAGCGCGGCCATGCGGGCGTGATCTACGCCCAGATGAGCGGCGAAACCTTCTGGCTGGCCTGCGGCAAGCCCGTGTTGATGGCCGAGCTGGCGGCGTTTGCCCGCGCGCGCCCCGAGGC
>CAYVBG010000142.1:2333-4768 GCA_964449205.1 uncultured Zetaproteobacteria bacterium
CGATGCGCCCGACGATCTCGCCGCGCTGCTGGATGCGCCGGATCACGACCTGCTGGAAGCGGTGCTGGATCGTTCGGCGGATTTCGTGCACTGGATGTGCGGGCGCGGCCATGCGTTCATCCTGCGCCCCGGCGATGCCCTGCTGCTGCCACAGCGCGATCTGGCGCGTTGTGTGTGGCATTCGGTGTTTTGCCTGGGCAGTGACCCCGGCGAGGGCTTGAGCTTTGCCGTGCGGGCAAGGTGAACCGCCACATTGCACTTGTTTGCGCCCTGCTGCTTTGGGCCGCGCCGCTGGGCGCAAAGGAGCCTGCCATGTCCGATCAATCCCCCGCCAATCACCTGATCCACGAATCCAGCCCCTACCTGCTGCAACACGCGCACAATCCGGTGGACTGGCGGCCGTGGGGCGAGGCGGCGTTCGCGCTGGCGCGGCTGGAGGACAAGCCGGTGTTCCTCTCCATCGGCTATTCCACCTGCCACTGGTGCCATGTGATGGAGGAAGAGTCATTCTCCGATGAAGAAGTCGCCAAGGTGCTGAACGCGAACTTCGTTTGCATCAAGGTGGATCGCGAGGAGCGCCCGGATATCGACCAAACCTACATGCAGGCCGCCCAAATGCTCACCGGCAGCGGCGGCTGGCCGCTGAATGTGCTGCTCACGCCCGATGGCGAGCCGTTTTACGCCTTCACCTACCTGCCCAAACACAGCCGCTTCGGCCGCCCCGGGCTGGTGGAGCTGGCCCGCCGCGTGGCCGAGATGTGGCGCACT
This sequence comes from uncultured Zetaproteobacteria bacterium, assembly GCA_964449205.1. Taxonomy (GTDB): domain Bacteria; phylum Pseudomonadota; class Zetaproteobacteria; order Mariprofundales; family Mariprofundaceae; genus JALVTX01. The sequence goes on from CAYVBG010000142.1 coordinate 3,102, forward strand.
GACCGCGCGCGCTTGCTGGCCTCGGCGCAGCGGCTCACGCAGGCGATGCGCGAGGCCAGCCGGCCCACGCCCGGCGAGTTGCCCGATCCGGCGGCGTTGATCAAGCAAACGCGCGATGAGCTGGCCCACGCCTTCGACCGCAAGCACGGCGGCTTTGGCGGCGCGCCGAAGTTCCCTTCACCGCACAAGCTCTTGTTCCTGCTTCGTTTTTCGCATGTGCATCACGATGCCGAAGCGCAGGCGATGGCGCTGCGAACCCTGCGCGCGATGGCCGCCGGCGGCATCCGCGACCAGCTTGGCGGCGGCTTCCACCGCTATTCCACCGATGCGCGCTGGCTCTTGCCGCATTTCGAGCAGATGCTCTATGACCAAGCTTGGTTGCTGATGGCGTATGTCGAGGCATTTCACGCCACGGGCGCGGCGGATTTCGCCGAAGTGGCACGTGGCATCGCCGATGCCGCGCTGCGCGACCTGCACGATGAGGCGGGCGGGTTCTTCTCGGCGCTGGATGCCGATTCCGAAGGCGGCGAAGGCCGCTATTACATGTGGACGATGGAGGAGCTGACCGCGGCGCTGGGCGCGGAGGATAGCGCGTTCGCCGCCCGCGCATTCGGCGTCACCCGCGCGGGCAATGTGCGGGACGAGGCCACGGGCCAAGCGAACGGCCTGAATGTGCTGCATCGGGCCGCGCCGCCGGAGAGCAAAGCCGAGCGCGAGCGGCTGGCGCGCATCATGAAGAAACTGCTGGATGCGCGAAACCGGCGCGCCCGGCCCTTCCGCGACGACAAGGTGCTGACCGACTGGAACGGCATGATGATCGCCGCGCTCGCGCAAACTGCACGGGTGTTGAACGAACCGCGCTATGCGCAGGCCGCCGCCCGCGCCGCCGATTTCGTGCTCGCGCATCTCACCGCCAGGGACGGTCGCCTGCTGCACCGCTGGCGGCGCGGCCAGGCCGGCATCGCAGGCCGGCTGGACGACTACGCCTTCTTCATTCAGGGCCTGATCGAGCTGTATGAAACCGATTTCGACGCCCGCTGGCTGGAAGCCGCCCTGCGGCTCGCCGAGCGCATGGCGCGCGATTTCGCCACCGACAGCGGCGCGCTTGCCCTCGCGCCGGAGGCTGCGGAAAAGGGCGATGCCGCGCTGCCTGCGCGGCCTGTGGAGGCGTTCGACGGCGCGATGCCCTCCGGCAACTCGGCGGCGATGATGGACTTGCTGCGGCTGGCGCGGTTGACCGGCCGCGCGGAGCTGGAAGCGCGCGCCGCGCGGATTCCTCGCGCCTTCGCCCGCCAGATCGCGGCGATGCCTTCGGCCTTTGCGTGGATGATGGCAGGCCTGCTGTTCGCCGAATCACCGGGCTTCGAGATTGTGCTGGCCGGCAAACGCGGAACGTCGGCGGCCGAGGCCATGCTGCGCGCGGTGCGCGCGCCGTATCTGCCGCATGCCGTGGCGCTCTGGCGCGACGATCAAAGCCTGCGCCTTGCGCCGTTCGCCAAGGCCCAGACGCCGCTGGATGGCAAGGTCACGGCTTATGTGTGCCAAAACTTTCAGTGCAACCGGCCAACCACCGATCCCGCCGCTGTTTCTGCGCTGCTGACGGACGCATCGAACACCCCCGACCAAAAATAACCCCACCGTACCCACTAAACCCCCCCCCCCCCCCC
>CAYVBG010000143.1:0-4755 GCA_964449205.1 uncultured Zetaproteobacteria bacterium
TCGGGCAGCTTCACGCCGGGCAGCATCTTCAGCAGGCCGCCCATGCCGCCCATCTTCTGCATCTGCCCCAGTTGCTCGGCGAAATCCTCCAGATCGAACGCCCCCTTGCGCACCTTCCTCGCAAGTTTTTCGGCCTTCTCCTGATCCACCTGTGTCTGAATCTTTTCGACCAGACCGACCACATCACCCTGACCCAGAATCCGCCCCGCGAAACGAACCGGATCAAACGCCTCCAGCGCCGCCAGCTTCTCGCCCGTGCCGACGAAGCGCACCGGCACACCCGTGACATGCGCGACCGAAAGCGCCGCGCCGCCGCGCACATCGGCGTCCGTCTTGGTCAGGATGCAGCCGGTGAGCCGAACCGCGGCATGGAACTGCTCGGCGATCGGCAGCGCGCTCTGGCCGGTCATCGCGTCCAGCACCAGCAACCGCTCACCGGCGTTCACCGCCTCCGCCACGTGGCGGATTTCCTCCATCAGCGCCTCATCCACCACCTGCCGGCCGGCGGTGTCCAGAATCAACACATGGTTGCCCTGCTCACCCGCCTGTCGGAGCGCTGCGGCCGCCATTGCCGCCGCATCGCCGCCCTGGCCCTCCAGATACGGCACGCCGACCTGCTCCGCCAGCACCGCAAGCTGCTCGCGCGCCGCCGGACGGGTGGCGTCCACGCTGGTCATCGCCACCTTCCGCCCCTGCGCCGCCAGCATTCGCGCCAGCTTGCCCGCCGTCGTCGTCTTGCCCGCGCCCTGCAGGCCGCACAGCAAGATGACGGACGGAATCCGCGACAGATCGAGATCGCGCCGCTGGCCGCCCAGCACCTCGGCCAAGGCATCGTGCAGGATTTTGATCACAACCTGGCCGGGCTGAAGGCTCTTGGCCACCTCCGCGCCCAGCGCGCGCTCGCGCACCTCGGCCATCAGATGCCGCACCACTGGCAACGCGACATCGGCCTCCAGCAACGCCATGCGCATCTCGCGCAGCGTGGCATCCAGATCGGCCTCGGTGACACGCGCCGCGCCCCGAAGCCGATCCGCGATGCCGCCCAGCTTGTCGCTCAGCCGATCAAACATTCACCGCCTCCGCGCACCGTTCCGCCACAGGTGTTACGATTCGATCCCCAGCAGCTCAACATCGAAGATCAGCGTCGCATCGGGCCCAATGGCATTGCCCGCGCCCTGCGCGCCATAAGCCAGCTCCGGCGGCAAGAAAATACGGAACTTGCTGCCCACCGGCATCAGTTGCAGCGCCTCCGTCCAGCCCTTGATCACGCGATTCAGCGGAAACGTCACCGGCTGGCCGCGTTTGTAGGACGAATCGAACACCGTGCCGTCGATCAGCCGTCCCTCGTAGTTCACCTTCACCCGGTCGGTCGGCCTGGGCTTCGGGCCATCCCCCATCTTCAGCACCTGGTATTGCAGGCCGGAGGCCGTAACCTTCACGCCCGGCTTCTTCGCGTTCTCGGCGAGAAACTTCGCGCCCTCCGCCTTGTTTTTCTCGCCCAATGCCGCGCGTTTCTTCATCGCCTGCTCCCGTTGCCGTTTGAAAAACGCCTGCTTGACCGCCTCCGCCTGTTTGTCGTCCAACAGCGGCTTGCCACCCTTCACCATCGCCGCCACGCCGGCGTCAAACGCCTTCAGGTCGATTTCAGCGCCGGCCCGGGCCAGCGAGCGCCCCACATCCATGCCGATGGCGTAGCTCAGTTTCGCCTGCTCGGTGTCCAGTTTCACATCCGCAGCCGAAGCGCCATCGCCACCGGCCGAACAAGCTGCGAACGTGACAGCCGCAGCGACACATGTCATCAGTTTTTTCATTGTTCTCTCCTTTGGATTCGCAGGCGTCTATTCCCACTCGATCGTCGCCGGCGGCTTGCCGGAAACGTCGTACACCACGCGGTTGATGCCGCGCACCTCGTTGATGATGCGGTTGGACACCTTCGCCAGCAGCGCATGCGGCAGCTCGGCCCAGTGCGCGGTCATGAAATCCTGCGTCTGCACCGCGCGCAGTGCAACCACCCATTCGTAGGTGCGCCCATCGCCCATCACGCCAACGCTCCTGACCGGCAGAAACACCGCGAACGCCTGGCTCGTCTTCTCATACCAGCTGGCGGCGCGCAATTCCTCGATGAAGATCGCGTCCGCGCGGCGCAGCAGATCGGCGTATTCGCGCTTCACCTCACCCAGAATCCGCACCCCCAGCCCCGGCCCGGGAAACGGATGCCGCCAGACCATGTCGTGCGGCAGGCCCAGCGCCTCGCCCAGCGCGCGCACCTCGTCCTTGAACAAATCGCGCAACGGCTCCAGCAGCTTCAGGTGCAGCGTCTCCGGCAAGCCGCCGACATTGTGATGGCTCTTGATGGTGTGCGCTTTTTTCGTCTTCGATCCGGCGGACTCGATCACATCGGGATAGATCGTGCCCTGCGCCAGCCATTTGGCGTTCGGCAGCTTTTCCGCCTCTTCCTGAAACACATGCACGAACTCGCGCCCGATGATCTTGCGCTTCTGCTCCGGATCGCGCACGCCCGCCAGTGCGTTCATGAAGCGATCGGCCGCATCCACCATGTCCACGCGCGCGCCCAGATGCCGGCCAAACACCTCCATCACCTGCTCCGCTTCGTTCAGCCGCAGCAGGCCGTTGTCCACGAAGATGCAGGTGAGCTGATCGCCGATCGCGCGGTGCAGCAGCGCCGCCGCGACCGACGAATCCACGCCGCCGGAAAGCCCCAGGATCACCTCCTCATCGCCCACCTGCTCGCGAATGCGCGCCACCGCCTGCGCGATGTAGTTCGGCATCGTCCAACGCTCGCCGCAGCCGCAAATCTCATGCACGAAGCGCGACAAAATCGCCTGGCCCTGCTTCGTGTGCGTGACCTCGGGATGAAACTGAAGCCCGTAGAAACGGCGCGCCTCGTCCGCCATGCCGGCGATCGGCGCGGCCTCGTTGCCCGCAATCACATGGAAGCCCTCCGGCAATCGCGCGACCTTGTCTCCGTGGCTCATCCAGACCTCGAGCACGCCGTCCGGCTTGTCCTCCAGCCCGCGCAGCAAGGCCGAATCGCCGCTGGTCAGCACCTCGGCATATCCGAACTCGCGCACCCTGCCGGGCTCGACCGCGCCGCCCAGTTGCGCGGCCATCGTCTGCATCCCGTAGCAGATGCCCAGCACCGGCACACCCAAGCGGAACACCGCCTCCGGCGCGCGCGGCGCGTCCTCCACGGTGACGGATTCCGGCCCGCCGGACAGGATCACGCCAGAAGGCGCGAACGCCCGGATCGCGGCTTCGTCCATGTCCCACGGATGGATCTCGCTGTACACCTTCGCCTCGCGCACGCGCCGCGCAATGAGCTGCGTGTATTGCGAGCCGAAATCGAGAATCAGTATGCGCTCTTGCGCTCCCGTCGCCCCGGCCATCGGCTCAGGCGTCCAGCCGGTAGTTCGGCGCTTCCTTGGTGATGGTCACATCGTGCACATGGCTCTCGCGCAGGCCGGCGTTCGTGATGCGCACGAACCGGGCGCGCGCGTGCATCTCGTCGATGGTAGCCGCGCCGACATAGCCCATCGCCGCGCGCAGGCCGCCCACCAATTGATGCAGGATATCGGTCAACGGCCCCTTGTAGGCCACGCGCCCCTCGATGCCCTCGGGCACCAGCTTCATCGCCTCGTCCACATCGCCCTGGAAATAACGATCCTTGCTGCCCTGCTGCATCGCGCCGATCGAGCCCATGCCGCGGTAGGTCTTGTAGGTGCGGCCCTGATAGAGAATCTTCTCACCCGGCGCCTCCTCGGTGCCGGCGAACATCGAGCCAAACATGCAGCAATCCGCGCCCGCCGCGACCGCCTTGGCGAAATCGCCGGAAAACTTGATGCCGCCATCGGCGATGATCGGCACGCCGGCGTCGCGCCCGGCCTTGGCGCACTCCATCACCGCCGTCAGTTGCGGCACGCCGACGCCCGCCACGATGCGCGTGGTGCAGATTGAGCCCGGCCCGATGCCGACCTTCACGCCGTCCGCGCCGGCATCCGCCAGATCGCGCACTGCTTCCGGCGTCGCCACATTACCGCCGATCACCTGCACCGCATCGCCATGCTCGCGCTTGATGTGGCGCACCATGTCGATCACGCCGCGCGAATGGCCGTGCGCGGTGTCCACGACAATCGCATCCACGCCGGCCTCAATCAGCTGCGCCAGCCGCTCCAGCTCCTTCTCGCCCACGCCGATGGCGGCGGCAACGAGCAAGCGCCCCAAGCCGTCGCGCACGGCGTTCGGAAACGCGCGGGACTTCTCGATGTCGCGCACCGTCACCATGCCCTTGAGCCGGCCTTCGTCGTCCACAACCGGCAGCTTCTCGATGCGGTGCTTGCGGAACAAATCCTTGCAGGTGTCCAGATCGGCGCCGGGCGCGACCGTCACCAGCCGCTCCAGCGGGGTCATCATGTCGCGCACGAGGCAATCGGGATCGCGCTCGAAACGCATGTCGCGGTTGGTGACGATGCCGCAAAGGCGGTCGTGGTCGTCCAGCACCGGAAAGCCCGAAAAGCCGTTCTCGCGCGCCAGCCGCAGCACATCGGCCAGGGTGTCGCCGGCGCGGACGGTCAACGGCTCCTGCACCACGCCCGCCTCGTAGCGCTTCACCCGCCGCACCTCGGCGGCCTGCGCCTCCGGCGTCAGGTTCTTGTGAATCACGCCGATGCCGCCTTCCTGCGCCAGCGCGATCGCGGTGGCCGATTCGGTCACCGTATCCATCGCGGCGGAAACCAC
>CAYVBG010000144.1:0-4754 GCA_964449205.1 uncultured Zetaproteobacteria bacterium
ATGAATGATTTTCGCGTTCGGCAGCGCGCAATGAATGGCGCCGATCAGCCGGATGTTGGACAAGGATTTGTCGATCACACGCAAGGCACCACCGGCATCCTCCGCGATGCGCGCAAGATACCGATCCCCGATATCGCGCCATTCGCGGGGCGAAAACGCCGTGATGCGCTCCAGCGTCAGCCGCTCGCCGGCATTCCTCTCCCATTCAGCCAGCGCGCCTTCCATGTCACCCGTTTCACCGCGCGCCACCACATCCGGATGCGCGGCCAATATCTGCTCGGTCAATGTGGAGCCACAACGCGGCATGCCCACAATGAACACGGGCCTGGCATCCTCAATGCCGCTGGTGCGCGTCAGCACTTCGGGCGTGTAATGACGAGCCACCAGTTCCAGATGTGTCAGGGCCTCGTCCCGATCAAACGGCTTGAATGATCGGGCGATGCGATTGCCTTCCTGATAAAGCGCAAACGCCTCGTCGTCGCGCCCCACGTCTTCCATCACCTTGCCCAACGCAAAACACATGTTTCGGCGTTCAAACGAACCCTCGGGAAGCGACGCATGGATGGCGCACATTTGCTCGATGTCCGCCCTGTCCTGCTCGGTGAACCGCTGGAAGCGCGCCAACCGCACCCAAGCCAACACATGATCGGGATGATCGGCCAGCAGGCCGCGCAACAATCGCTTCGCCTGATCCAGATCGCCCATCGAATGCAGCAATTCCGCTTTTTGCAACCTGGCGGCCTCATGCTTTGGATCGCGACGCAGGGCCTCATTCAGATACTCCAGCGCCTCGTCATATCGCTTCAGCCCTACATGAACCGTGCCCAAACCTGTGAGCACATCGACATGATCCGGTTGCATCGCATGCGCCTGTCGCAATATCCGCAGAGCTTCGTCAAACTCCCCCAACGCACGCAAGGCGTTGGCCAGGCCCAAATACACACCCGTGTCCCTGCCACGGATGGCCAGCGCGCGGCGCAAGGCTTTCGCGGCATCTTCATTGTGCCCGAGCTGCAACGAGGTGGTGCCGAGGTTGCGCTGAAACTCAAACCGCCCCGGCGCGGCCTCCACGGCCCGGCGGAACCAGCCTTCGGCCGCTGCCAGATCGCCATCGCGCGCGGCCATGATGCCGCGAAGGTTGAACAGCTCGGGATGATGCGGCCATATCCGCTCGATCTCCCTGCACGCGGCCTCGCAAATATCGCGGCGATCCGCCAGCACCGCCTGCCCGGCTGCCGCCAGCAACTGCCGGACCTTGCGCTTTTGGTTGTTGGAAATGCGTGTGGATGCCCGCTTCGCCGTTCGCGCCATGTTATCGCCCTCGCCCGCCCTCACACATGCGCCGCGGCCAGTTCGATCCAGCGCCGAATCAACAGGCGCCCGGCCGCATCGTCATCCAGCCCTTCCAGATCGCCCGCCAGCGACGCCACATGCTCGGCCGGAATGAAATACACCGCGCCGCTGGTGTCCCATGCACCCATGTGTTCCACCAGCCGCATGCCGGCCACATCGCCCTCATCCAGCATGCGCGACACCCAGCGATCCTCGATGAACACCGCCTCGCCGCCCTCCGGATGCGGCGCCAGCCAAAACCCTTGCCCCGGCTCGGCGCGTTCCACCCGATACAGCCGCAGGGGGGCGCGGGCCAGCCGCCGGAGCCATTGCCGTTCATCATCGGTGAGCGCCAGCGCCGAATCCAGCACCAGATCCAGCACCGGCCGGGCCTGCCCGCCCTCGCCGAAGCGGCCCGCCGTCACCATGTACTCCCAGACATTCACATCATGGATGCGGCGAATGGCCGGATCGGTCGTGGCCAGCCCCCGGCGCAAATCCTCGTCCACCCCGTTGAACCAGACCTCCTTGACCCACCGGCGCACATCGTCCGCGTGCGCCTCGCCCAGCCATGCGGTGATGCGCCCCACCAGCTCGCGACGGGCGGCGCGGGCGCGGGCGCGCGCCTGCTCGGCCGGCAGGCAACACTGCTTGTATTTTTTGCCGCTGCCGCAGGGGCAGGGGTCGTTGCGGTGGATTTTGGACACGCTTCAGGCCTCCGGAGAAACAGAACATGATGATGAAGTCATCAAAACATCGGCGCGCAAGCCTGACGCCGGCGCATCCGGCGCGCAAGCCGTCAGCCCCGGAAGATGGAATCCTCGTCCGCATCGTCCGGCGGCGCGGCGCGACCGGGCAAATCCAGCTCCAGCCTGCCGGCGTGCCGGAACGCCTCCTCGTCCACCGGCAGTTTGCGGATACGCCCCACCTCCTCGTCCACCGCCTTTGCCTCCGCGGCTGGCGCCGCCTGAGCAAAACGACTGTAGATCTGGAGAATGCTCCGCACCCTGGCCAGCAACAGTTCGGGATCGGTCGGCTTGCCGATATAGGCATCGGCGCCGCCGCTCAGGGCCGCTTTCTCGTCGCGGTTCGCGGTCATCAGCATCGTTCCCACCGCCATCAGATCGGGCGTCTGCCGGATACGGGCAATCAACGCCTCGCCATCCATGTCCGGCAGCATGTAATCGGTCAGCACCAATCCGGGGCGCCAGCCCTGAAGCATCTCCCAAGCCTCCTCGGCCGACTCGGCGCAGCGCACCTCGTAGCCTCCGCCCTCGCGCAGCACATGCGCGATGAACTGAAGCGTGGTGGGCGAATCATCCACCAGCAAAATGGCGCCGGCAGACGGCGGCGTTCCCCCGCCGGCGGAAACGGCGGACTCCGCAGGACGCGCAGGCCCGCCAGACACCGCACCGCGGAGCGACGCATCGCCGGCATCGAAGATCCCCTGCGCCGCGTCGGCTGCCCCGCGTGCCGCTTCCGCCTCCTTGCGGAAGACCGTCGCAATGGCCTCCGGCGCATCCTCCCGCTCCGGCGGCGACAGGTGAACCACCCGTCCGTGGCGAAGCCGGGTGGCCAGATCGAACGAATCCGGACAAGGCAACGCGCCCAGCACCTCCTCCAGCGAAGCGGATCCCTCGATGGCCCGGTTCATGCCCGATTCAAACAATGTCAGCATCCCGCGGTGGCGGGCACGGGTTTCCAGCGCCTCCGGCGACGCGCCCTCGCGCAGCAGGCCGGCCACGGCGTCGTCCATGCGCAGCACCTCATGCACCACCAGTTGACCGTGACAGCCGGTGTGCATGCACCGCTCGCAACCGGCGGCGGCATAAAAACGCACATGCGCATCCAGCCCCCACTGCCGCCGCGTTTCTTCATGCGGCTCCGCACGCCTCTTGCAGTGTGGACACAGCTTGCGGATGCTCCGCTGCGCCACCACCAGCGTCACGGCCCGGGCCACCTCGCTTGCCTCGATTCCGAGCCGGGAAAGCCGCGCCAGCGCCGCCACCGCACCCCCGGCTTCCAGTGCGGCCAGCACCAAACGCCTGTCAGCCGCCTCGACAGCCATCTCCGCCGTGCGCGCATCGGGCAAATCGCCCAGCATCACGGCATCCGGCTGTTTCTTCAGCACCGCCCGGAGCAGCGCCGGAAACGTGCGCCCCCGCTCCGGAGCCACCCGCGCCTGAATGGCGCCTTCCAGCCGGATGTCCGGCGGATCCTCCACAGCATACAACACGCGACCCGAACCGACGACATGGCGGGCAAACGCATACAGCGTGCCCGAGCGGCCACTGCGCGGCGGCCCGGCCACCACCACCAGTCCGCGCCTGGCTTCCAGCGCCCCGGTCACGGCCGGCAGGGTTTCGGGGTCCAGCCCCAATTCCTCGACCGGCAAGCACAGGTAAGCCGTATCCAGCAGGCGAATACGCACGCTCTCGCCATGTTCGCCGGACTCGCCCGCCATACGCAGAATCAGCGCGCTCCCGCCGATACGAATCTTGCACCGTCCTGTCCACGGCGCGGGCCGGCCTTCGGCGCGCGCCATCCGCCGGGCCCGGGCCACCAGTTGATCGCACACAACCGTCGACACCTCGTGAACGGTTTTCTCGACCTCGTCGAAACAAAACAAGAGACGCGCCCCGGCCTCGCCACGCCGGACACACAGCTCCGGCGCATGCACCCGAACCGCCTTGACGATGGCCGCGTTCAACAGCCTGGCCGCGAATGCCGACGCATCCTCCGCATCCGCCCCGATGCCGGAAAGACGCAACCGCTCCGTGGCCGGAGCGGAATCGCGGAACAGCGCATGGAGGCGGGCCTCGAAATCGTTCTTGCGCAAGAACACCGGACGCGCCGGACGACCGAAGATGCGGCTCATCGCATCCACCGCTGCCAAGTCGAGCGGATCGAGCATGCCCACCACGACCTCCCGACCGCTCAGAGCGATGGGCACGGCGTGGTATTTCCGCGCCCGGTCCATGCCGAAACGGTGTATCAAGCCCTCGTCGGGGCGCACATGGCGCAACGACACCACCGGCAACCGGAACAGACTGGCCAGGAAATTGGTGATGGCGTCCGTCTGCGCCACACGCCCGCCCAGCAGCAAATGCACCAAGGGAGAGCCGCCACGCCCGTCGGCCGCCTGCCGCGCTGCGTTCCAGTCGTCCAGCGTTATCAGACCATGCGCAATCAGCGCATTGACAACCTCCCGCTTCAACGCCCCGCCCTCAGAAGCGCGCTTCCGCCTTCACGTTCCCGCCGCGTCATGTTCCCACGATAGCAGGTTCAAACCATCGTGGAAAGCCGCCCTGTCTGCGGTGCTTCAGCTCCGAACGGTCAGCCGCAAATACCGCCGCTTGCCGAGTTTGATCAGATACGGCCCGCCGGGCTGCAGGCGCAGGTCCTTGTCCGCCACTTTCTCG
>CAYVBG010000145.1:0-4749 GCA_964449205.1 uncultured Zetaproteobacteria bacterium
CCAGGCTGGCCGAAGGCGTGATGCGCCTGTCGGGCAGGAAGGGGGCCATGTCCATGGCGGGCGGTTCGCCCATCATCCATCCGCTGATGATTTCGGCGGTGACGGGCGCGAGCGCGACGCCGTTGCGGTAGTGGCCGGTCGCCACCCACAGGCCGGGTCGGCGACGCACCGGGCCGAGCAGTGGCAGGCCGTCCGGCGTGCCGGGGCGGAACCCCATCCATTGGTGCTCGATCACGTCGTCCGCCAGTCCCGGAGTCAGCCGCAGCACGCTCGAGAGCAGGGCTTGAATCGCGGCCACCGTGTTGCCGCGCCGGAAGCCGACGAACTCCATGCTTGCGCCGACCAGGATGCGTCCGTCGCGTCGCGGCACGAAATACGCCCGGTCGTGTTTGATGATGTGGCGCAATGTGCCAGGACGGGTTTTCAGCAGCACGATCTGCCCTTTGACCGGCGCCACCGGCAGCGTCACACCGGCGCGCCGGGCCAGCTCCCCGCTCCAGCTGCCTGCCGCCAGCAAGACCTGCCCCGTCTCAATGACCTCGCCGTCCTCCAGACGCACACCGGCGATGCGTTCGTTGCGTTCAACAAACCCCGCGACTTCCGCTCGCTCGCGCAGGGCGACGCCATCCCGCCGCAGCGCCTCGCGCAGCGCATGCAACAGGCGCGGGTTGCGCACCTGCTGCACCCCGGGCCACAGCAGTGCGCCGACCGCATCGTCGGCCAGCGCCGGTTCGGCCGCGAGCGCGGCGTGGGCGTCCAGATCCTCCACGGCCCAGCCATGACGGCGCGACCATGCCAGCGCCGCATCGCGGTGCGAGGTGGCATCGTCGTTGAAGAATGGAACCAGCAGCCCCGAACGCAGAAACTCCGGCGACGTGCCGGTGCGCGTCTCCAGTTCATCGGCCAAGGATGGATAGAGCTTCAGGCTGGCGTCCACCAAACGGGTGAATGCATCCGGATACAACCAGGGCTGGATGGGGCAGAGAATGCCCGCGCCGGCCCAGGACGATTCTTTTCCCGCCTGGCCGCGTTCCAGCACCAGCACATGCGCGCCCCTGCCGGCCAGACGCCAGGCGGTCAGGCAGCCAATGACACCGCCGCCGATCACCGTCACGTCGTATCGCAAACCCATGGTCACCCCCTTGTTGGATGCCGGTTGCCTGTTTCGCGACGCTTGCCCGAAGCGCCCGCCATCGCCACCATGCCGCCATGACTCATGGCGCAGCCGGCACGAGGCCATCCACCCGCGTGGAACAAGCCTATCAACATTGCATGCGACTGGCACGCTCGCACTACGAGAACTTTCCTGTCGCTTCGCGCCTGCTGGATCCCGGGTTGCGGCCGGCGGTGGCCGCCATCTATGCGTTCGCCCGTGTCGCGGACGATATTGCCGACGAGGGCGATGCCTCGCCCGACAAGCGGTTGAAGCAGCTCGATGCCTGGGAAACATTGCTTGAACGTTGCCAGACCGAAGACGTGGCGCATCCGGTGTTTCTTGCGTTGGGCGACACGATTCGCCGTCACGGGCTGCCGGTTTCCGCCCTCCGCGATTTGCTCATCGCCTTTCGCATGGACGTGAGCATCCATGCCTACGCCACCTTTGAGGAGTTGTGCTTCTATTGCCGGCATTCGGCCAATCCCGTCGGACGCTTGATGCTGGCCCTGCATGGCGTGGCCTCGCCCGAAGCCGTGGCCGCCTCGGATGCGCTGTGCACGGCGCTGCAACTGACCAACTTCTGGCAGGATTTGAGTCGCGACATTGCGAGGGGGCGCTGCTATTTGCCGGAAGAATGGTTGAACGAAGTCGGTGCAAGCCGCGAAGCACTGATGGCCGGCGAGGCGGACTCCGTGCGCATTGCGCCGGCGCTGGATCGGGCCGTGGCATGTACGCGCGCGTTGTTCGGCGCTGCCCGTCTGCTTCCGGCCATGTTGCCTTTTCGCCTGCGTTTGCAGGTTGTTGCCACCTGGCATGGTGGCCGGCGTGTGTTGGAAGAGGTGGCGCGCCTGCCCGATCCACTGCGCCAGCGGCCGGCGTTGGGGGCTTCCGCATGGGTGGGGCTTGCACCGCGCGTGCTGCTGGAAACGCTGCTGCCTCGTCGCTTGGCGCGTGGTGAGGTGCGCGCATGACGCCAGCGCGGTATTGTGAGGATCGAACGCGGGGAGCCGGATCGTCGTTTTTTTACGCATTCCTGTTTCTGCCCGAGTCACAGCGGCGCGCGATGATGGCGCTCTACGCCTTTTGTCGCGAGGTGGACGACATCGCCGACGAGGTTCGCGATTCCGATGTGGCCATGCGCAAGCTCGGATTCTGGGAGGAGGAGATTGCCCGCGCATTTCGCGGCGCACCCACGCATCCGGTGGGAAAGGAGTTGCACTGGGCGCGCCAGCATTACAATCTCAGCGAGGAGCTGTTTCGCGAGATTCTGGACGGGATGCGCATGGACGTGGAAGGGCAGCCTGTTCGGCGTCGGGCCGATCTGGCGCTCTACTGCCATCGCGTGGCCGGTGCTGTCGGGCTGTTGACCATCGAGATTTTCGGCCACAGGTCGCGCGGCGCCGCCGTGTTTGCCACCACGTTGGGCGAGGCCTTGCAATACACAAACATCCTGCGGGATTTGCGTGAGGACGCGGCGCGCGGTCGCATCTACCTGCCACGCGAGGATCGCGTGCGCTTTGGTGTCGAGGACGAGGATTTCATGCAGGGCGCAATGACCGATGGCATGCGTGCGCTGCTGGCTCATTATCTGGAGCTCACCGGCGCGCTCTACGACAAGGCCTTGGCTGCCCTGCCGGCGGAAGATCGGGTCGCGCTGCGTCCGTCGTTGGTGATGGGCGCGATCTACCACGCCCACTACCGGCGCATGCGCCGGCGCCCGGACTCCTTGTTTGCTTCGCCGCCCTCGCTGGCTCCGTTGAACAAGATCTGGATCGCCTGGCGCATGTGGCGGCGGGAGATACGCGCCATCCGGCGGGGGTTGCCGCCCGGTTTCGACGTTTGAGCCGTGGCTTCCCGGCGCATGGTCATTGTTGGCGGCGGGCTCTGCGGGCTGGTGTGCGCGCTTCGACTGGCCGAAGCAGGCCAGCGGCCGACCTTGCTGGAAGCCGCGCCGGAGCCGGGCGGGCGCACCCGTTCGTTTCGGGACACTGTGGCCGGAGAATGGATGGACAACGGGCCGCATCTGCTTGTCGGCGCCTACCGGCGCACGCGGTCGTTGCTGGACGAACTGGGCGCGGTGGACACGCATTGGCAAAACACGTTGATGTTGCCGCTGTGGGACAAATCGCGCGGGCACTTCCGTTTCGCGCCGCCAGCATGGCTGCCGCTGGCGGCAGGAGCAATGCTCCAGGCGGCGCGCCTGCCCGGTCATGGCGCGGCCAGCGTCGCCGGCATGGCGCGGCTCGGATGGGCCATGCGGCGACCGGTTGCGCCCGAGGTGCGCGTGGGGACGTGGCTCGATGCGTTGCGCTTGCCCGAGGCGCTGGTCGACGATTTGCTCGCTCCCCTGTGCTTGGGCGCGATGAACGAAACGCCGGATACGGCCAATGCGGCCGGATTCGCGCGCGTCCTGCGCGAGTCGTTCGCCGGGCACGATCAGGCCCGGCTGGGGTGGTTCACCCGACCGCTCAACCAGGCGCTGATTGCGCCGCTGGTTCGCCGTGTCGACCGGTTGGGGGCGAGACTGGTGACGCGTGCCCGGGTGCGTGCGTTGTCCGATCTCGACGAGGCCGATATTGTGGTGCTGGCTTTGCCCGCGCCGGCGCGCAATCGTCTGCTGGGAGTGGCTGCGCCAGTGGAGACCCGCGCTATTGCCAACCTGCATCTGTGGTTTCGCGACATGCCTCCGCTGCCCGCGCCGCCCGATGCGCCCTTCATCGGTGTGGGCGGTCGATGGTTGTTTGATGTCAGTGCCCAGATGCGCCAAGGCGCGCCGCATGGCGATGACCATCTCCGACATGTTTGCCTGGTGGAGAGCGCGGATGCAGGTGGGGCGAGCATGCAAGCCCGTGTTCGCGAGGCCTGCCGCTTGCTTGCGGTTGTTTGCGACAACCCCGTGTTCCGGCGCGTTCCCCCTGTTCACGCGCGGCTGGTGCGGGAGGTGCATGCCACCACGCAGGTGCGGCAGTATCCGGAGGTTCACTTACCGGAGCGTATTGTGGACGCCAGCGAACTGCCGCGCCCGGGTGGATTGCCGGCCACCATTGAGTTTGCGGTAAGGCGTGGCGAGGAAGCCGCCCGGCGGTGCTTGGAATGTTTTGCCGCCTGACGCGCCGGGCTTGCCATGCGGCTTGCGATTCCTGCTTGTCAACCCAAAGTAGAAATTTCCGGTTTTGTCCCAGTGAACCGCCCCGGGTTTGTCGGAGGCTAAAACTCTTGAGAGGTTTAGCCGATGAACAGACGAGCAAGATATTCTGCGGAAGTGCGTGAGCGAGCGGTTCGCATGGTGTTGACGAGCGAGCACGAGTATCCGTCGCGCTGGGCGACGATCGTATCCATTGCATCCAAGATTGGCTGTACGCCTGAGACTTTGAGGACGTGGGTCAAGAGGATGGAGGTTGACTCAGGCATCCAGCCCGGTGTCGGCTCGGATGATCAACAGCGTATGCAGGAATTGGAGCGAGAGAATCGTGAGCTGAGGAGCGCGAACGAAATCCTGCGCAAAGCGGCGGCTTTTTTCGCTCAGGCGGAGTGGGGCCGCAAACGGAAGTGATGGTGAATTTTATTGACCGCCATCGAGACAAATACGGTGT
>CAYVBG010000146.1:0-4744 GCA_964449205.1 uncultured Zetaproteobacteria bacterium
CAGTACATTGGTGGTGTGGAGCATGCGGTGTTGCATCTACTTTATGCCCGTTTTTGCCGTGGCGTGTTTGCCATTGGCCGCCAGGGCCTCGGCGTAACGGCGCAGGTAGCGCACATCGTTCGGATAGAGCCGAACAAGATCGGCGTAAATGGCCTCGGCGCGGGCGTGGTCCCCGGATTCCTGCGGCATCGCGGCGTCAGCCGGCGGCCTGTTCCGTGTGCTGGCTGATTTCGGCGATATCCTCGGGATACATGCAGCGCTCGACCATCAGATTGGGCTGGGCGCTCAGATCCACCGTGCGCGGCACGATGCCGTTGCCGTGACGGTCGAGTGTCAGGCGCACCACCGGACGCAGTGGCAGGCGCTGGTGCACGTGAATCACCTGACCAATGTCACCGGAGTTCAGCTGCACATAGGTGCCGACCGGATAGAGGGAAATGGCGTCGATCAGGCATTTGAGGAAGGCGGGATCAAAAGACTGCTTGTGGTGGATCAGGATTTCGCGGATGGCGTCGCGCGGCAACAGGCGTTTGCGATAGGCGCGGTAATGGATCATGGCTTCAAACATGGACAGCAGGCCAATGATGCGCGCGGTGCGGCTGATTTCGTGTTCCTTCAGCCCTTGGGGGCCGGAGCCATCGAAGCGTTCGCGGGCCTGGGCGGCGGCGGTCAGGATGCGTTCGTCGTGGACACCGCATTTCTCCTTCAGCCATGCCGCCCCGCGCGCCGGCGCATCGGCGATTTCCTTGCGCTCCTCGCGCGTCAGTTTCTTCTTTTTGTGACGAATATCGGTGGACACCCGCGCCATGCCGACATGATGCAACATGCCGGCCAGCACCAGCGCCAGCAGCTCATCGTCGTTCAACCGCAATCTGCGCCCCATCTTGATGGCGTAGATCATCATCATGATGGATTTCTCGACCAGATCGCCCACGTCGTCGTCGCGCTTGCGGATTTCGGCGGGATGGTCGGCCATGATGCGCTCCAGGCGCTCCAGCCTGTCGGGGCCGTCGGCCTGTTCCGATGCCAGCAGGCTGGTAACGGCGTTTCGCAGCGGCTTCAGATCGGCGGGTTCATCGGCCGCCGCGCGCCGGAACACGTCCAGTGCGTGGCGGACGCAGGCTTCGAGCCACGCCTGCTCATCGTCCGCGTCCTCGCCGATGGCGGGCGCGATGCCGGAAGCGGTGTGTTCCGCCGGGGGCTCGGGGTTGCGGACAGGCTCTTCTTCCAGCAACTCCGCCGGTTGCGACTCCTCCTTCGCGGCATGGGCGGGTTGTTCGGCTTCCTCGACCAGCCAGTGCTCGTCGGGCGCCTCCGGCGGGCTGTCCGGGGGTGTTTTGCGGGCGCCGTGCGCGCGGAGGAGGTCGATGTATTTGGGCATCAGCAGGGGTAGCGTTCCAGGGTTTCGGCGACCAGCCGCGAGTCGAGCAGCGAGGCGCCCTTGCGCATGCCCACCAGCAGGCAGCGATCGGCGAGATGATTGATGCGCCGGGGCACGCCGCGTGTGTGGCGATACATGGATTCGACTGCCTGGCGCGTGAGAATGGGTTGGTTGCAACCCGCGGCATGCAGGCGGTGCAACACGTAGCGCGCCGTGTCGCGAGGAGACAGGGGGCCAAGATGCAGGTGCAGCGCGATGCGCTGGCGAAGTTGCGGCAGTTGCTCGATCTTGCGTTGCAGCTCCGGTTGGCCGACGAAGATCATGGTCAGCAAGAACCGGTCGGCCAGCTGGAAGTTGAGCAGCAGGCGCAGTTCCTCGAAGGTGTCCAGCGACGGAATGCTTTGCGCCTCGTCGATGCACACCACGGTGTCGCGATCGGTTGCGGCGTTTTCCGCCAGTCGGGATTGAAGTGTGTGCAGCAGTGCGTTCTTGTCGTCGCCGTCGGCGGTCAACCCGAGCTGCTGGTTGATTTCGCGCAGCATGCCCACCGGTGTCAGGCAGGGGTAGGTGATGTAGGCGATGTCGAAACGTTTCTCGGGCAGGGACAAGAGCACGCGCTGGGTGAGCGTGGTCTTGCCGCAACCGATTTCACCGGTGAGCATCAATGCGCCCTTGCGTCGCAGGATGGCGTCGGTCATGTCCTGCACGGCCATGCCATACGCCTCCGACTCGAAAAAGAAGCCGGGGTCCGCCACGTTTTCAAACGGGAAGTGTTTCAGCTTCCAGTGCTCCAGATACATTCGCCTCGCCCGCCTTTTGCCAAACTATGCCGCCCGGGGCGCGGAAAAGTCAAGGGTCTGTCGCCAATATGTTCAAGGTTTTCACATTGTTGGTGAGAATTATTACAGAAAAGCTTTTGTTGACAGGCGCAACTTATTGACATGCAAAAGAAAGAAATTATCATGGCGGCATGAGGAAGGTGGCGCGCGGGGCGGCCCTGGCCATGATCGCGGCGGCGGTTGCCGCTTGTCGCACCGTTGTGCCCGAACCGACCATGCCCGTGGGAGCGCTGGATCGCGCCATTCCCGATTATTCCATGCACAACATTGGCCCCCAGCGGGTGCAGCGTTCGTTTGCCGCTCGATTCGCCGATCTGAATGGGGACGGTCATGTGGATTTGCTGGTGGGTGGGCGGAAGCCCGACTCCGGCTTCCGGGTCGAGTGGGGCGATGGCAAGGGGCGCTGGCGGCGCGAGGCCGGGCCGGTCAGCGGCATGGATCCGCGTGCGTTCGCCGTGGCCGACGTGGATGGCGACGGTGTGCTGGAAGTGTTGATCGGCGGCCAGGGCGACCAGAAGGGTTTGCAGGTGTGGAAGCGGGGGGGCGACGGTTGGGTGCTGCAATCCGCGCCGGTGGAGCGCGGCGAGTTTCGCGATGTGGCGCTGGCCGATGTGAATGAAGACGGTTGGCCGGATATCGTGGGCGTGCGCGTGGATTCCGAGCCGGATGGCGGCGTGTATGTGTGGCTCAACGACGGCAAGGGCGGCTGGAAGCCGCATCTGGGGCCGATGGTGGAAGGCATGTTCACGGACATGGTGGTCGCCGATGTGAATGGCGACGGCCATCAGGACATTGTCGTGGCGCGTCGCGGTGGCTATGGCGCCTCGCGGCGCGACCGCGGGCACTGGCGGCCTGTGGGTGGCGTGCAATTGTGGCTGGGGGACGGCAATGGGCGTTGGGAGCCAAAGTATTTGCCGGTGGAGAGCGACGCCGAGGCGGTGACCGTGGCCGATGTCAATGGCGACGGGCGCATGGATGTGCTGGCCGGGCTTTATCAGCAGGGCATCGATCTGTGGTTGAACGAGGGGCGGGAATGGCGTGTGCGCAAGGTGATCGGCGCGGGCACGTGGGGCACATTGCGCGTGGGCGATCTGGACGGCGATGGCAAGCGGGAGCTGGTGGCGGCCTCGCGCGATGGTCGCGGCCTGGGCCTGTGGCGCTGGCAGGGTGGAGAGCGCGGCGCGTTTGCATCTCTGGTTGGCCGGCTGCCCGACCATGGTGTATATGCGGATGTGGATCTGGGCGACGTGCTGGGGCGGCATGCGTTGGATGTGGCCGCCGTGCGGGCCGACGGCGCGGTGGAAGTCTGGTCCGGCGCCCGGGCGGCGCGCGAGCCCGGGCGGACCATCACCGGCACGCCTCTGGGGGCGACGTTGAAGGTGTATTTTCCGTCGGGGTCGGCGGCTGTGGGCGCGGAGGATGTGCGCGCCATGGAAGCGTGGCTGAAGGCGCTGAAGCGGCCGCCCGCGAAGCTTGCGTTTCGTGTGCGGGGGCGGGCCGATGTCCGGCCCATTCACACCGAGGCGTTTCCGAACAACGAGGCGCTGTCGCGCGCGCGCGCGGAGGCCGTGGCCGCCCTGCTGCGCAAGCATGGCGTTTCTGACGCGCAGATTGTTGTCGAGGCGCTGGGCGACAGGGAGCCCTTGCCGCCGGGCATGGATCCGGCCGCGCTGCGCGAGAATCGTCGCGTGTTGGTGCAGGCGTTCCCGGTGCGCGCGGTGCGGCTGCCGGCCGAGGCGCCGGGCGCGGATCATGGCGATTTGTTCCATGTGACCGAAAACGCGGCGTTCAAGACCATTGACGGCGTGGCCGAGTACCGCGTGGGGCCGGGCGACAAACTGGCCGTGACCCTCTGGCAGGGGGGAGGCAAGGGCGAGGAACACAAGGTGACCGTGCAGGTGGACGGTACGATTTCACTGCCGTTCTTCGAGGCGGTGAAGGTTGAGGGCATGACGCCGCGTGAGATCGATGATTTCATGACCCGGTCGCTGAAGCGATTTGTGCGTCATCCGCGGGTGGATGTGCTGGTGCTCAAGAAACGCAGCAAGACCGTGACCATTTTCGGCGAGGTGCGCGACCTGCTGCGCCAGCCCACCGGCCCCGGCACTTACTTCATGGTGGGCAAGGAAAGCCTGGTGGATTTCCTGTCGCGTGCCGGCGGGCCGACCAAGGACGCCGATCTGACCAAGGTCAAGCTCATCCGGCATGGCAAGACCATCATCCTGAATCTGGAACGCGCCATCAAGCAGGCGGACTGGCGCGAGAATGCCATCATTGACAATGGCGACACCATCTTCATTCCGTCGCTGGCGCAATCCAAGCGGCGGGTGTATGTGCTGGGGCAGGTCAAGAAGCCGGGCATCGTGGAGTTCACGGGCGAGATCCACTTGCTGGATGCGGTGTCCAGAAGCGGCGGATTTGACGATCACCCTTATTACCCGGATATTCGCGTGATTCGGGCCGACCGCGACCGGCCGCTGATTCTGCCCGTGAACTTCGAGCGCCTGCTGGAGAAGGGCGACCT
>CAYVBG010000147.1:0-4741 GCA_964449205.1 uncultured Zetaproteobacteria bacterium
TCACCCGTGCGGCTTGATGCGATCGAGAATCCGATGCCCGTTGCGGATGTGCAGAATCACCGCCAGCACATGCGCGGCCAACAGCGCCTCCAGCACACCAGCCACCAGCTCGTGCATCTCGCCCACGGCCTCGATCAGTTCGGTTTGATGCCCGTGCGCGTTCCAGCCGGTGAACAACACCGCGCCGCTTGCGCCCATCAGCGCCACCGCAAGGAGAATCAACCCGTGCACGCTACGGGCGACCATCTCACCCTCTTCGGGCGCGGCCAGCCGGCCTTTGAGCCAACCCGGCCACTGGGCGCGGATTTCCGCCAGCAAGGCCCGCCGCCCATCGCCGAACAACCACGGAAACAGTTCACGCCAGCCGGCGTTCGGCATGCCGGCGAACGCCATCGCCAGCCGGATGAACACCAGCGCGGCCACGGTGAAGCCCAGAAACTCATGCACTTCGAAGCCCAATGTTTCCGGCGCCGGAACCCCGCCGTGGGCTTCATGCGCCCAGGCCTGCCCCAGCCAGAGCGAGGCTTCCTCCTCCGCCTCGGCAATGCCGGGCACACTCATCAGCTCGCCCACGGCCAACTGCGCAAGGGTGCAAACCGCCAGCGCGGCATGCAGCCAGCGCACGGGCGCGGGATAGGGTTGCGCCGAACTCATGACATCCTCCTTCCGGCGATGGCCGCCATGCGCAGGCGCAGCGCGTTGAGCTTGATGAAGCCTTCGGCGTCCTGCTGGTCGTAGGCGCCGGCGTCGTCCTCGAAGGTGCACAGCCGTTCGTCGAACAGCGAGTTCTCCGAGCGCCGCCCGACGACGAACACATTGCCCTTGAACAACTTCAGCCGCACATCGCCATTGACCACGGCTTGCGTGGCATCGATCGCCTGCTGGAGCATTTCGCGCTCGGGCGCGAACCAGAAGCCGTTGTACACCAGCTTCGCGTAGCGCGGCATCAGCTCGTCCTTCAGATGCGCGGCCTCGCGATCCAGCGTGATGGATTCGATGGCGCGGTGCGCCTTGAGCATGATGGTGCCGCCCGGCGTTTCGTAGCAACCGCGCGATTTCATGCCGACAAACCGGTTTTCCACGATGTCGATGCGACCGATGCCGTGCTTGCCGCCCAGCCGGTTCAGCTCGGCGATCACGGCGGCGGGCGTCATCTCCCGCCCGTTCACGGCCACAATGTCGCCGCCGCGATAGGTGAGCTCGACATACTCCGGCGCATCCGGCGCGGCCTCCGGCGAAACCGTCCAGCGCCACATGCGCTCCGGCGGCTCCTTCCACGGATCTTCCAAATCGTAGCCTTCGTAGGAAATGTGCAGCAGGTTCGCATCCATCGAATAGGGGGACTTGCCGCCCTCGCGCTTGCGCTCGATCGGGATGCCGTGCTTTTCGGCGAAGCGGAGCATGTCCTCGCGGCCCTTGAAATCCCATTCGCGCCACGGCGCAATCACCTTCACATCCGGCTTCAAGGCATAGAATCCCAGCTCGAAACGCACCTGATCGTTGCCCTTGCCTGTGGCGCCGTGGGAGACGGCATCCGCGCCCTCGGCCTCGGCGATTTCGATCATGCGTTTGGCGATCAGCGGCCGCGCGATGGAGGTGCCCAGCAGGTATTCGCCCTCGTAGATCGCATTGGCGCGGAACATCGGGAACACATAATCGCGCGCGAAATCCTCGCGCAGATCCTCGATATGGATCGAGCGCACGCCGCAGGCCTCAGCCTTCGCCCGCGCCTCCTCGACCTCTTCGCCCTGGCCCAGATCGGCGGTGAAGGTGACGACCTCGCAGCCCCAGGTCTCCTGCAACCATTTCAGGATGATGGATGTATCCAGCCCGCCCGAATAGGCCAGCACGCATTTCCGGATGCCTGTCATCGCCTGCCCCTGTGTTCGCCGATTTGGCGTTGGTTTTCATCGGCAAGCGCGACGTTTCATGCAATGCGCCCGCCGTTTTTGCGGAACAAGGCGCGATGCTACACGTCACGGATGCTTGAACCAATCCACCGCCTCCGGATGTCGCCGCCCGGCCCGGCATGCGTTGCATGGTCGTCAAGCGCCATGTGTTTCGTCTATGCTATCCACCATGCCAACCATGAGGGGTTTGAAACATCCGTTTGCGCGCGCGGCGCTGGCCGTCGCGGCGATGTGGGCGGCCGCATCGGCGCATGCCCGGGCCGACGTCACCGTGCTGCAACTGGACATTCAGGGCGCCATCGGCCCCGGCGTGGCCGAATATGTGGTGAACGGCCTGAACGAAGCCCGCGCCCGGCAGGCGCAACTGGTGATCTTGCGCATGGACACGCCGGGCGGACTGGACGCCTCCATGCGCGACATCATCCGCGCCATCCTTGCCTCGCCCGTGCCGGTGGCGGCCTGGGTCGGCCCTTCGGGAGCGCGGGCGGCCAGTGCCGGCACCTATATCCTCTATGCCAGCCATGTTGCTGCGATGGCGCCGGGCGCGAACCTGGGCGCGGCCACCCCGGTGCGGATCGGCAGCGGCCAGCCCTCCCGGCCATCCGGCAAGAGGTCAACACCTGCCGGCGGCGATGGCGGCGCCATGCGCCGCAAGATGGTGAACGATGCGGCCGCCTATATCCGAAGTCTGGCGGAAATGCGGGGGCGCAACGCGCAATGGGCCGAGCAGGCCGTGCGTCGCGCGGCCTCGCTCACCGCCCGCGAGGCGTTGAAGCGCCATGTCATCGACCTGATGGCCGAAAGCCCCGACGAGCTGCTGCGCAAGCTGGATGGCCGGACGCTGACCGCCGCCGGCCAGGCGCACACACTGCACCTGAAGCATGCAACCGTCACCGTGCTGCATCCGGGCTGGCGCAGCCGGCTGTTGGGCATCATCACCGATCCGAACGTCGCCTATGTGCTGATGCTGCTGGGCATCTACGGGCTGTTTTTCGAGATGGCCAATCCCGGCTTTGTGCTGCCGGGCGTGGTGGGCGGCATTTGCCTGCTGTTGGCGCTGTTTGCGTGGCATGTGTTGCCGGTGAACTTCGCTGGCGCGGCGTTGATTGCGCTCGGCATCGCGTTCATGGTTGCCGAAGCCTTTGCGCCCAGCTTCGGTGCGCTGGGGCTGGGCGGTATCGTGGCGTTCATCGTTGGCTCGGTCATGCTGATGGACACCGGCTCGCCGGAGTTCGCATTGTCGTTGTCGCTGATCGTCGGTGTGGCGCTGGCCTCGGCGGTGTTCCTGATATTCGTGATCGGCATGGCGCTGAAGGCGCGCCGACGACCCGTGGTGTCCGGCAGCGAAGACATGCTGGGCGTGCGCGGCGAGGTTATCGAGGATCTCGCGCCGGAAGGGCGCATCCGCATCCAGGGTGAAATCTGGAACGCCCGCGCCGATGCGCCTGTTCCGAAGGGGGCGCATGTGCGCGTCACCGGCATTCGGGGGCTGACGCTCGACGTGCGCCCCGACACACCTGCATCCAAGGAGGAATCATCATGATACCCGTTGCTGTCGTTCTCATCTTCATTGTCCTGGTGCTGTTCAGTTCGCTCAGGGTGCTGCGCGAATACGAGCGCGGCGTCGTGTTTCAGCTCGGCCGGTTCTGGAAGGTCAAGGGGCCGGGGCTGATTCTGGTCATCCCCGTGCTTCAGCAGATGGTGCGCGTGGATTTGCGCACGCTGGTGTTCGACGTGCCCACGCAGGATGTCATCAGTCGTGACAATGTTTCCGTCAAGGTCAATGCGGTGGTCTATTTCCGCGTCGTGGACCCGCAGAAGGCCATCATCAATGTGGAGGATTTCTTCGCCGCCACGAGCCAGCTGGCGCAAACCACGCTGCGCAGCGTGCTGGGCCAGCACGAGCTGGACGAAATGCTGGCCAGCCGCGACAAGCTGAACCGCGATATTCAGGCGATTCTGGACGCGCAAACCGAGTCCTGGGGCATCAAGGTGTCCAATGTGGAAATCAAGCAGATCGATCTGGGTGAGAGCATGATTCGCGCCATGGCGCGCCAGGCCGAGGCCGAGCGCGAGCGCCGCGCCAAGATCATTCACGCCGAGGGCGAAAAGCAGGCGGCGGACATGCTGGTGCAGGCCGCGGGCCAGCTTTCCACCCAGCCGCAGGCCATCCAGTTGCGCTATCTGCAAACACTGATGGAAATCGCGGGCGAACAAAGCTCCACCATCGTGTTTCCGCTGCCGATGGACCTGATCGCCCCGCTTTTGGGCAAGAAGGGGTGATGCCACGCGCTTTCTCGCCGACGAAATGCTGATGCGCCTGGGGCGCTGGCTGCGCGCGGCGGGCTACGACACGATCATCGCCGTTGGCGGCCAGCCGGATGCGGCCCTGATACGGCAGGCGCGGCTGGAGGCCCGGCTGCTGGTGACCCGCGACCGCAAGATGCTGGAGCATCGCCATGCCGCCGAGCAGGTGATGTTGCTGAGTGCCAACACCACCGACGAATGCGCGGTGGAGCTGGCGCGCCGCGCCGGCATCGACTGGTTGCACGCGCCATTCACCCGCTGCCTGCTGTGCAACCGGCCGCTGCAAGCTGGCGATGCCGCCGACCGGGCGCGCATTCCCGAACACAGCCGGATGTTTGCGCGCGATATCCGGCGTTGCGCGCACTGCGACAAAATCTACTGGCCCGGCGGCCATGTGCGGCGCATGCGCCGCCGGCTGGAAACATGGCGGAATATGGCGGATGGGCATGCAACAAGGTGCGGCCACGCCTGATTGCTGGGGGGTGCCTTCTCTCGATGCGAAGAACTCGAAAACATCTTTACCG
>CAYVBG010000148.1:0-4707 GCA_964449205.1 uncultured Zetaproteobacteria bacterium
AGGTCGAGCCGGATGGTTTCCAGCAGCTCGCCGGGCTGATCGCTCTGCTGCAACAGCTCGGTGAGCTGGCGCAGCCATTGCAGATTGCGCTCGCCCGTCTTGTCCGCCGCGTCGCTCTTGTAGATCCAGTGTGCGGCCACGCCGTCCTCGGCGTGCCGGTGCATGTCCTCGGTGCGAATCTGCACCTCCAACCGCAGATTGTCCGGCCCGATGATGGAGGTGTGCAGCGATTGATAGCCATTCGGCTTGGGCAGCGCGATGTAGTCCTTGAACCGCCCCGGCACCGGCCGGTAGAGGCTGTGAATCACGCCCAGCGTCCGGTAGCAGGTGGGAATGTCTTTCACGATCACGCGAAACGCCACCAGATCATAGATTTCGTCGAAGGTCAGCCGCTTGCGCTCCATCTTGCGATACAGGCTGTAGATATGCTTCATCCGCCCCTGCACTCGCGCCTCCACGCCCTGGCGCGTCACCGCCTCCTGCAAGATGCGCTCCAGCCGCTCGCGGGTGCCGGTGAGCGAATCCAGCCGCTCGGCCAATCGGTCGGCCAGCATGCGGTATGCCTCGGGGTCGAGATAGGAAAAGGCCAGGTCTTCCAGTTCCTGGCTGATCCAGTGAATGCCCAGCCGGTGCGCCAGCGGCGCATAAAGCTGCATCGTTTCCTCGGAAACCGCCTTCTGCTTGCGGGCGGGCAAAAATCCCAGTGTGCGCATGTTGTGCAGCCGGTCGGCGAGCTTGACCAGCAACACGCGCAAGTCGCGCGCGGTGGCCAGAATCATCTTGCGGAAGTTTTCCGCCTGCTTGTGCTCGCTGGACTGGAACTGGATCCGGCCGATCTTGGTCACGCCGTCCACCAAGCGCGCCACATCCTCGCCAAAACGATCGCGAATGTCGTCCAGCGTCACCGGCGTATCCTCGACCGTGTCGTGCAAGAGGCCGGTGACGATGCTCTTGTCGTCCAGGCGAAGGCTGGCGAGGATGTTCGCCACCTCCAAGGGGTGCGTCAGATACGGCTCGCCGGAGCTGCGCCGCTGCCCGGCATGCGCCTGCGCCGCAAACACATAGGCCCGATTGATGAGGTCGATGTCCGCGCGCGGGTCATGCGCGCGCACCTTGTCGGTGATTTCGAAGATACGGCTCACGGCGCGCCCGCCGCGAGCTCAGAGGGGCCGCGCCCGGTCGAACTCAGGCCTCCGCCTCATCTCCCCCGGCATCCTCTTCGGCGCTCGCCGCCGCGTTCAGCCGCTCGCGCTCGCGGGCGTCCAGGTCGAACACCGCATCCCACGTGATATGGCCCTCGCCCATCTCCTTCAGCGCCTGCACTACCGGCTTGTGGGTTTCGTCCTCGCCCGCCACGGGGGGCATGCCCTTGAGCAGCTGGCGCGCCCGGCGCGAGGCCAGCAGCACCAACTCGAAGCGGTTGGGATAGTAGCGAATGCAATCTTCCACGGTGACTCGTGCCATCGTTGCGTATCACCTCCATGCGAATGCCCCAAGCCTAGCAGGATGCCCGCCGTGTGGGAATCGTTGCGGCAGGATGCGTCTTCGTGGTGGAATAGCGCCATGTCGCGCGATGTGATTCACCTGCTGCCGCCCGCCGTTGCCAACCGGATTGCGGCCGGCGAGGTGGTGGAGCGCCCGGCCTCCATTGTCAAGGAACTGGTTGAGAACAGCCTCGACGCGGGCGCGCGCCGCATCGTCGTGCGCGTGGAGCAAGCCGGCCGCCGGCTCATCGAAGTGGACGACGATGGTTGCGGCATGACCGCGCGAGACGCGGAGATGGCCATGCGCCGGCATGCCACGAGCAAACTGTCCTCGGCCGACGAGCTGCACACCATCGCCAGCCACGGCTTTCGCGGCGAGGCGCTGCCCTCCATCGCCTCGGTCTGCCGGCTGGAGATGCACACCGCGCCCGCCGGCGCGGCCGAAGGCGTGCGGCTGACCCAGGAAGGCGGCGCTCCCTGCACGCTCCGCCCCGCGCCGCCGCGCACCGGCACGCGGATTCGGGTGCGCGACGTGTTCTTCAACACACCGGCCCGGGCCCGTTTTCTGCGCACCGACCGCACCGAGGAGGCAATCATCGTCGAAACCCTGCGCGCGCTGGCCCTGGCCAACCCATCCATCGGGTTCCGGCTCGAATGCGACGGCCGCAAACGGCTGGACGCGCCGCCGGGGCAATCGCGCGAGGCGCGCGCGCGGCTGGTGATGGGCCGCGACTTCGCCGACAATCAGCGCCCGGCGGAGATCGAGCATCATGGCATCCATGTGAGCGGGTTTTTCGGGCTGCCCACCTGCCACCACCGCAACGCCGAACGCATGTTCTTCTTCGTCAACGGTCGCGTTGTGCGCGACCGTCAACTGATCGCGGCGTTGAAGGCGGGCTATCGCGACGTGTTGTTTCACGACCGATTTCCGCAGGCCGCGCTGTGGCTGGAGATGGATCCGGCATGGGTGGACGTGAACGTGCACCCGGCCAAGCGGGAGGTGCGCTTCCGGCGTCCGCAACAGGTGCGCGCCGCCGTCATCGCCTGCGCCCGCGCCGCCATCGCCGAGGGCGGGCAGACGGTCGCCTCCACCGTGAGCGCACAGGCCGTGCATGCTCTCGCAGCCGGCGACGAACGCGCCACGCCGCGCGCATCCCGCCCGGCAAGCGCCGCCACGCTGCGGGCGCTGTTTTCCGCCCCCGGCGAACCGGCATCCGGGGCCGCCGAACCGGAAGCGCCCGCATGGGGCGAGCCGGCGCACAGGACGACAGAAGCCCTCGATCTCGGCACGCCACTGGCGCAGATTCACCGCTGCTACATTCTGGCGCAAACGGCGGACGGCGTGGTGCTGGTGGATCAGCACGCGGCGGCCGAACGCATCGCCTACGAGCAGCTGAAGCGCCAGCTCGCGGAGGGCGGCATCGCCAGCCAGCCGCTGCTGGCGCCCGAACCCTGGCGGCCCGACGCCCGCACCGCGGCCTGGCTGCACGATCACCCCGACGAAACGCGGCGCTTCGGCTTCGAGGTGGAGGCGCGCGACGAAGAGTCGTTCACCGTTGCCGCCATGCCGGCGCTGCTGGCCGGCGAATCGCCGGTTCCGTTGCTGGCGGAACTGGTGGAATCGCTGATGCGTCATGGCGCGGCGGCGGAAGGCGCGGGCCGCATTCTGGAACGCTGGCTGGGCAACCGCGCCTGCAAGAGTGCCCTCAAGTCCGGCCGCGCGCTGTCGGTCGAGGAACAGGAAGCCCTGCTGCGCCGGATGGAGCAAACGCCGAACATCGCGCAATGCAACCATGGCCGCCCCACCTGGGTGCGGCTGTCGCTGTCCGCGCTGGAGCGGCTGTTCGGCCGCAAGGAATAAAGCCGGATGGAAATGAACGCCGTGCTGCTCGTGCTGGTCGCCGCCATCGCCTGCGCGCTGGCGCTGGCCTTCGTGCTGCGCGAGCTGCGCATGCCGGCCGCCATCGCCTACATCGTCACCGGCGTCGCCATCGGCCCCAGTGGCGCCGGGCTGGTGCACGACCGCGCGCTGCTCACGCACATGGGCGAGCTGGGCGTCATCATGCTGCTGTTCTTCATCGGCATGGAGGTTTCGCTGCCCCGGCTGATGGCCCGGTGGCGCGTGGCGGTGCTGGGCACGGGCGCGCAAATCGCCGTCAGCGTGCTGGTCTGCACCATCGGCGCGCTGCTGCTCGGGCGCCCCTGGCAAACCGGCGTGTTGCTCGGTTTCATCGTCAGCATGAGTTCCACCGCGGTGGTGCTGACCATGCTCAGGGATTCCGGCGAACTGGAACACCCCTTCGGCCAGAACGCGCTGGCCGTGCTGCTGATGCAGGACATCGCCATCGTGCCGATGATGATCGTGATCGGCATGATGACCGGCGACGGCGGCGACTGGCGCGTCACATCGCTGCGTCTGGCCGGCGGCGGGGCGCTGGTGGCGCTGGCGGTGTGGATGATGAACAACCCCGGGCGCTGGCATATTCCGGAATCACTGAAAACCACCGTCGATCGCCGCGTGATGCTGGGGCTGCTGTTGTGTTTCGCGGCGGCGGCGGCCACCGCCGAGATGGGGCTCTCCGCGCCCTTCGGCGCCTTTCTGGCCGGCATGCTCCTGCACGCTTCCGATCAGGCCGACTGGGTGCGCGAGCACCTGCGCTCGCTCTATGTGGTGTTCGTGGCCATCTTCTTCCTGTCCGTCGGCATGCTGGTGGATGTGGGCTACGTGCTGGCGCACTGGCCGATGATGCTGGCGCTGACGCTGGCGGTGCTGGTGCTGAACTCGGGCCTCAACTCGCTGATTCTGCGCGCGCTGGGCGAACCCTGGCGGCTGGCGCTGCTCACCGGCGGCGTGTTGGGGCAGATTGGCGAGCTGTCGTTTCTGCTGGCCTCGCTGGGGCTGGCCGGCGGATTGATCGGCCAGGGCGGGCATCACGTCATCGTGGCCGTGATCGCGCTCAGTCTGATGTTCAGCCCGCTGTGGATGACGGCCATCCGGCTGGCGACCCGCAACGCTCCACCCCTTGTCTGACACCCGCCACGCCCCGCCCCTGCGCGCCGCGGCGCTGATGGGCCCGACCGCCGCCGGCAAATCGGCGCTGGCGCTGCGCATCGCGGCCGATGGCGGCGCGGCCATCCTCTGCTGCGATTCGATGCAGGTCTATCGCGGCCTGGACATCGGCACGGCCAAGCCGACAGATCGGAAGAGCACACGTCTGAACTC
>CAYVBG010000149.1:0-4691 GCA_964449205.1 uncultured Zetaproteobacteria bacterium
GGCCGATGGCGCCGTTTTCGATCAGGAATCCGGCCGCGCCGCGCGAATAGTCGCCGGTGACGCCGTTGACGCCGAAGCCGATCAGTTCGGTGACCAGGATGCCGTTTCCCAGTTCCGCGGCGATGGATTCGAGGTCGCCTTCGCCGGGTTGCAGGATCAGGTTGGAGGGGCCGATACCGATATCGCCGGTCAGGCCGCGCCGCGCATGGCCGGTGGGGGGCAGCTTCAAGCGCCTGGCGGCATAGCGGTCGGTCAGGAATGTGGTGAGTGTTCCTGTCTCGATGAGGCTCAGGCGCCGGCAACGCACGCCCTCGCCATCGAACAGCCGATTGCCCAGGCCATCGGGATGATCAGGGTCGTCCACGATGTTCACGAATGTGGGGAAGATGTTTTGCCCGCGCTGGCCCGCCAGAAAGGAGCGCTGCTGCAATACGGCCCGGCCATTGACGGCGGAGGCCAGATGGCCGAGCAGGCTGGCCGCGATGCGGGGCTCGAACACAACCGGCATGACGCCGCCCTCCAGGCCTGTTGCGCCCAAACGGCGCACGGCGCGACGCGCGGCTTCCTTGCCAATGTCTGCCGGCGAACGCAGGCGCGCGGCGTTGGGTTGTCTGTCCCAGGCGTAGTCGCGTTGCATTGCGTCGCTTTGGCCCGCAATGACCGAAACGGAAATGGAGACCGAGGCCTTTTCGTATGCCGCCGCGAAGCCATCGCTGGCGGCCCAGGCTACCCGGGCATGACCGAACGACGCCTCCGCCCCTTCGCTGTTGGTCACTTGGGGAGAATACTCCAGCGCCGCCGTTTCGCAGGCCAGGGCGGCCTCGCGTGCGTCGTCGAGCTGCCAGTCCGTGGCGGCCGGATGCGCCCGCGCCCATGTCTCGATTTCGGCCCGGGTCGGGTGTTCCGCGCCTTCGGGCGGCACGGCGTTTGGATCGGGCTCGGAAATGCGCGCCATGTCCAGCACCTGTTTGGCCAGCCGTTGCAGGCCTTCGTCCGAGACATCGGATGTGGAGGCGCTGGCAAAAGCCAGCTTGCCGTCACGCTCGACAAAAGCGCGCAAGCCCGCGCCGCGCGAGTCCTCGCGTTCCACCGACTCCACTTGCCCGCGCCGAACGCGCACGGATGCGCCGGTGTCGGCCACCGCCAGCGCGTCGCACGAAACCGCTCCCAAGCCCTTCGCCATGTCCACCAGCCGCCGGGCCAGATCCCGAAGGCGGGCGTTGTCGGATGCCGTGCCGCTCATTCGCCCGATCCTCCCACGATGAGTTCATCCACGCGGATGGTCGGCAGCCCCACGCCGACGGGAACGGACTGGCCGTCCTTGCCGCAGGTGCCGACGCCCGGATCGAGCGCCAGGTCGTTGCCGATCATCGAAACGCGGGTCAGCACCGTCGGGCCGTCGCCGATCAGGGTGGCGTTTTTCACCGGGTGGCGGATGGTTCCATTTTCGACATAATAGGCCTCGGACGTGGTGAACACGAACTTGCCCGAGGTGATGTCCACCTGTCCGCCGCCGAAGTTCACCGCATAGATGCCGCGATCCAGGCTGGCGATGATGTCTTTCGGATCATGGTTGCCGGACAGCATGAACGTGTTGGTCATGCGCGGCAGCACCGGA
This sequence comes from uncultured Zetaproteobacteria bacterium, assembly GCA_964449205.1. GTDB lineage: Bacteria > Pseudomonadota > Zetaproteobacteria > Mariprofundales > Mariprofundaceae > JALVTX01. The sequence continues at coordinate 1,619 of CAYVBG010000149.1, forward strand.
TGCGCGTAGGACTCGCGCCGGCCGTTGCCGGTGGGCTTCATGCCCATCAAACGGGCGTTTTGACGATCGAGCAGGTAGCCGGTCAGGATACCATCCTCGATCAGCACCGTGCGGCCGGTCGGCATGCCTTCGTCATCGAAGGCGAGCGAGCCGCGCCGCTCGGGGATGTTGCCTTCGTCCACGACGGTGACCCCCCGGGCCGCGACCTGTTCGCCGATGCGCCCGGCAAAGGCCGATGCGCCCTTGCGGTTGAAGTCGCCTTCCAGCCCGTGACCGATGGCTTCGTGCAGCAGGATGCCGGGCCATCCCGGGCCCAGCACGACCGGCATCGGCCCGGCTGGCGCGGGCCGGGCTTCCAGGTTCAGCAGGGCGATGCGCACGGCCTCATGCGCCAGGCGCTCCGGTTCCCCGGACGCCAACAACCGTGCCAGGCCGAAACGCCCGCCGCCTCCGGCGCTGCCGGTTTCGCGTCGGCCGTTGTGTTCGACGACCACCGAAACATTCAGCCGCACCAAGGGGCGCGCGTCATGGATGTGCGCGCCATCGGCGCGGATGATGTGAATATCCGAATAACCGGCCGAGACATTGGCGAACACCTGCACCACCCGCGTATCCAGTCCGCGCGCCAGCGCATCCAGCTGCTCCAGCAGCGCCTTGCGCGCTTCGAGGCTCGCGGTCATCGGCCGCTCCGGCGCATACAGGTGCGGGTTGGCGGGTGTGGCATGCACGCGCACCGGCGCGGCGCTGCCGCCCGATGAAGCGATGGCGCGCGCGGCCTTGGCCGTGGCCATCAGCGCCGCCGGCTCCAACCGGTCGGTGCAGGCATGGCCTGCCGCTTCGCCGGCGACCACCCGCGCGCCAATGCCTTGATGGATGGCGGCCGAGACGTGTTTGACCCGCCCCTCTTCCAGCGCCAAAGATTCGGATTCGGTGCGTTCCAGATACAGGTCGGCGTCGTCCGCGCCGGCGGGCGCGAGCGCGTTCATCATCTTTTGCAATATGGTTTCGGGAATGGCCAGCGACATAGCCGGGAAATCTTCATGCCGGCGAGACCCTGTCAAGCGTGACGCCCCGGCGGGCGATGCGTAGGATGGCGTGCATGATAACGGCGTGGCGATGCCTGACCGAACGGGCCGACCCCGTGGGTTTGCAGCTTGTATGCGATGCGCTCGATGCCTGTGGTGTGGCGTGGCGGGTGGAGAATGCGGGCATGCGCGCGTTGCTGCCCCTGACCGGCGTGACGGACGCGCGCGTGATGGTGGCTGCCTCCGATTGGGAGCGGGCATGCCAGGCGCTGCGCGATTTGGAGCCGGACGATTCTGGAGAGGGGCGGAACCGATGATCGAAGGCGCTGCGGCATGGATTTCCGGATTGCGGGATCTGCTGTTCGAGCCCGGCCTGCGGGCGTTATTGTGGCGTATTTTGGGGTTGCTGGCGGTGTTGCTGGCAGGGGTGGCGGGAGGCGCCTGGGCGCTGATGGACTGGCTTGCGGGGCTGTGGATTCCGGCGGGCGATGCCTGGTACTGGCAGGCGCTGGGCTGGCTGGCATGGCTGGCCTCGCTGGTGGTGGCGCTGCTGGCGGGCGCGGTGTCGTTCACGGCGCTGGGTTCGGTGGCTGCGGCTCCGTGGCTCGATGCATTGGCCGAGCGCGCCGAGCGTCCCGCGCGGAACGCGCCTGCAACACCATGGTGGCGACAGGTCGGGCAGGGGCTGGTCAATGCGCTGCGACCGCTGCCGGCGCTTGCGGCCTGGGGGCTGTTGGCTTTGGTGTTGTTTCTGATTCCGGTGGTCGGCCAAACGGCGGCCGCGGTGATTTGGGCCTGGGCCGGCATCCGCTACATGAACTTCGGGCTGATGGACGCCGTGGCCGCGCGGCGGGGGCTGGATTTCGGGAGCCGCAAGCGGCTGCTTGCCCGGAAGCGTTGGTTCTGGCTGGGGTTTGGGGGCGTTGGCCTGCTGATGACGATGACGCCGTTGCTCAACCTGTTGGCGCTGCCGGCGGCGACGGTGGGTCTGAGTCGTCATTGGCCGACGCAAGAATCGCTCCGGCCTCATGAATGATGAAGTCGTGGAAGGCCTGGGCGACGGCGGAGAACCGCTTGTCCTTGCGATAGACCATGCGCCATTGGCGCATGATGGGGAAATCCTCGACGTCCAGCGCCACCAGCCGTTTCAGCGCCAGCTCCATCTCCAGCGTGTGCAGCGACACCACGCCCAGGCCGAGGCCGGCCTGCACCGCCTGCTTGATGGCTTCGGATGAGTTCATTTCCATGCCGGTCGGGCGCTCCACGTCGTGCCGGGCCAAAAAACGCTCGACGGCCGCGCGGGTGCCGGAACCTTGCTCGCGCACGATGAACGGGTGACGTGTCAGCTCCGAGAGGGAGATGCGCGTGCGTCCGGCCAGCGGGTGGCCGGGCGGCGCGATGACCACCAGTGGATTGTCCAGGAACGCCTCGGCGCGCACGGGCAGGCGATCCGGCGGCTTGCCCATGACCACGATATCCGCCGTGTTGTCTTCCAGCGCGCGTATCAGGCCGTCGCGGTTGGTCACGTCCAGACTGATGCGTACGCCCGGGTGGCGCCGGCAGAACGCGGCCAGCAGGCGGGGCGCGAAATAGCTGGCGGTGGACGCCATTGTGAGGCGCAACCGGCCGCGCTTGAGGCCGCGCATTTCCTCCATGGCCTGGCTGGCCTCCTCCAGTTGCCGGCGGATCAGGCGCGCATGGTGCAGCAGCTCGCGGCCCGCGTCGGTCGGGCGCACTTCCTTGCCGCTGCGTTCGAACAAAGCCATGCCGGCCTGCTCCTCAAGTTGCTTGACCTGCATGGATACGGCAGGCTGCGTCAGAAACAGGGCCTTGGCAGCCTGCGTGTAGTTGCGGTGTTCGGCCACGGCCTCGAGAATGCGCAGTTGCTTCAATGTCAGGTGCATGGGTGACCTCATAAGTTGATCTTATATCTCGAATCATAACCTTTTATTTTACATGATGGTAGCGCCGGGGCATGATTCGCATCGACACATCGCAAGGCGTGTTGGCGGCCAGGTCGGAGGATGCTTCTGGCGGGGTCGCTCGAT
>CAYVBG010000150.1:0-4631 GCA_964449205.1 uncultured Zetaproteobacteria bacterium
GAGGAGCGCGACGCGATGCGCGCGGCGGGGTTCCGTGTCGATGCGGACTTGCGAAACGAGAAGGTCGGCTATAAAGTGCGCGCCCTTACGCTGGCGCGCGTGCCGTTCATCCTGGTGGTGGGCGATCGCGAGCGCGCCGAGCGCACGGTGGCGGTGCGAAGTCTCGCGGGTGAGAACCTGGGCGACATGCCGCTGGATGCGTGGCTCGATCGCATGCGCCGCATGCGCGAGGCGTATGAATAACGATATGCGGAAACACGGAAGAAGGGGGCGTTCATCGCTATAAAGGAGTTGCCGGTCAATCACGGAATCGAAGCGCGTGAGGTGCGTGTGATTGACGAGGGAGGAGAGCAGTTGGGCGTGTTGCCGCTGGATGCGGCGCTGAAAACCGCCGAGGACAGGGGGTTGGATTTGGTGATGGTGTCGCCAAACGCCAAGCCGCCGGTGTGCAAGGTCATGGACTATGGCAAGTTCAAGTACGAACAGAGCAAGAAAGCCAACCTTGCGAAGAAGAAACAGCATGTGGTGCAGGTCAAGGAGGTGAAGCTGCGCGCGAGCACCGACCAGCACGATTTGGAAGTGAAGATGAAGCGCGCGCGCAAGTTCCTGGAGGAAGGGAACAAGGTGAAACTGTCCATGCGGTTTCGCGGTCGCGAGATGGTGTATGCGGCGCGGGGCGCGGAACAGTTGCGCCAGGTGGCGGAGCAGCTGGCGGATTTGGGCAAGGTGGAGAACCAGCCCAACCTGGAAGGGCGGCAGATGGTGATGATCATCGGGCCGCTGAAAAAGACAGCGAAGAAATAAGGACGGGATATCATGCCGAAGATGAAATCGAACAGTGGCGCCGCCAAGCGCTTTTCGCGCACCGGCAGCGGCAAGTGGAAGCGCAACAAGGCGTTCGCCAATCATATCCTGACCAAGAAATCGCCGAAGCGGAAGCGCAACTTCCGCGGCACGGAACCGGTTGCGCCCGCCGACGTGAAGGCGCTGAACCGGCTGGTTCCCTACAAGTAAACCTCCGTCCCTCTGGCGGACGAACAGGAGATAAAACATGGCTCGTGTCAATTCCGGCGTGCAGGCGCATGCGCGCCACAAGAAGGTCATCAAGGCGGCCAAGGGCTATCGCGGTCGCCGCAAGAACTGCTTCCGCATCGCCACCCAGGCGGTGGACAAGGCGCGGCAGTATGCCTATCGCGACCGCAAGGTGCGCAAGCGCGAGTTCCGCCGCTTGTGGATCACCCGTATCAATGCGGCGGCGCGGCAGCACGGCCTGTCTTATTCGCGCTTCATGAACGGGCTGTCCAAGGCCGGTATCGAGCTGGATCGCAAGGTGCTGGCGGATATCGCGGTGCGTGACGCGGAGGCGTTTGCGAAGCTGGCCGAAGCAGCCCGCGCGCAGATTCAGTAAGACCACGAACCGCGCCGGAGCGCGGCGAAGGGATGCAATCGAAAGGCAGGGCTGTTCGCGGCCCTGCCTTTGTTTTTGCGAAGGGAGAGATGAATGAGCGGCATGGACTTCGAAACGCTGGAGCGTGAACTGGGCCAGCTTCGGGAGGCGGCGCTGGAGGCGATTGCCGGCGCGGGCGATCTGAACGCGCTGGAAGCGCAGCGGGTGCATTGGCTGGGCAAGAAAGGCCGGCTGACAGGTCTTCTGAAGGCCGTGGGGCAGTTGCCGGCGGAGGATCGCCCCCGCATCGGCAAGCGCGTGAACGAGGTGAAGCAGGCGCTGAACGAGGCGCTGGAGCAGGCCGGCGCGCGCCTGCGCGAGGCGGCGGAGGCTGCGCGCATCGAGGCCGAGCGCATCGATGTGACCCTGCCGGGGCGTATGCCGCCGCAGGGCGCGGTGCATCCGGTGCGCAAGGGGCTGGACGAAATCGCCGCGATTTTTGCGCGGATGGGATTCGAAGTGGCCGAGGGCCCGGAGATCGAGGACGAGTTTCACAACTTCGATGCGCTGAACATTCCGCCCGAGCATCCGGCGCGCGCGATGCACGACACCTTCTTCTTCCCCGATGGCCGCCTGCTGCGCACGCACACCTCGCCGGTGCAGATCCGCGCGATGCGCGCCTGGGCGGAATCAGGCGGCGAGCCGCCGGTGGCGGTGGTCGCGCCCGGGCGGGTGTATCGTTGCGATTTCGATGTCACCCATTCGCCGATGTTCCATCAGGTCGAGGTGTTCAAGGTGGATCGCACGGCCTCAATGGCCGAGCTGAAGGCGGTGTTGCGCCATTTCCTGAATGCCTATTTCGAGAAGGACGCGCCGATCCGGCTCCGGCCGCACTATTTTCCGTTCACCGAGCCGTCCGCCGAGGTGGATATCGGCTGCGTGTTCTGCGACGGCAAGGGCTGCCGGGTGTGCAAGGGCAGCGGCTGGCTGGAGGTGCTGGGCGCGGGCATGATCCACCCGAATGTGCTGAAGGCGGCGGGCATCGACGCGGAGCGTTTCACCGGCTACGCCTTCGGCCTGGGCGTGGAGCGGCTGGTGATGCTCAAGCACGGCATTCCCGATTTGCGGCTGTTCTTTGAAAACGATGTCCGGTTCCTGCGGAGGATGGGACGATGAAATATCCGTTGTCTTGGCTGAAGGCGCATGCGCCGCTTGAGAAGGATGTGCGCGCGCTGGCGGAGGATCTGGTGCGGCTGGGGCACGAGGTCGAGGCGGTCGAGCGGCCGCGCGAGGCGCTGGCCGGCGTTGTGGTCGGCCGGATTCTGGAGAAGGCGAAGCATCCCGGCGCGGACAGGCTTTCCCTCTTGAAGGTGGACATTGGCGAGGATGCGCCGCTGTCCATCGTGTGCGGCGCGACGAACATGCAGGCGGGCGACAAGGTGCCGGTGGCGCGCATCGGCGCGCGGCTGCCGAACGGCATGACCATCAAGAAGGGCAAGATTCGCGGCGAGACGAGCTTCGGCATGTGCTGCTCGGAGGCCGAGCTGGGGCTGGCGGAGGATGCGGCGGGGCTGATGATTCTGCCGGCGGATGCGCCGGTCGGCATGGCGATGGGCGAATACCTCGCGCTGGAGGAGGCGGTGTTCGACATCGCCGTCACGCCCAATCGCGGCGATTGCATGAGCGTGCGCGGCCTGGCGCGCGAGCTGGCGGCGGACGCCGGCTTGGCGCTGGCACCGCTGGATGCGGCGGCATGCGCGCGGGATGCGGCCGTGCCGTCGCCTGCGGTGGCGGTCGAGGCGCGGGCGGATTGCCCGCTGTATCTGGCCTGCCGCATCGCGGGCGTGCGGGTGACGGATGCGCCGGACTGGATGCGCCGGCAACTGCTGGCCGCCGGCCAGCGGGCCGTGAACGGCGTGGTGGATGTATTGAACTGGATCATGCTGGACATCGGCCAGCCGATGCACGCCTTCGACGCCGACCGGCTGGCGGGGGATTTGCGGGTGCGCGGCGCGGTGGCGGGCGAGCGCTTCACCGCGCTGGACGGCCGCGAGATGGCATTGAACGCAGGCGATCTGGTGATTGCGGACGATGCCGGCGTGGCGGCGCTGGCCGGCATCATCGGCGCGGAGCGCACCGGCGTGAACGGGGAGACGGTGAATCTTGTGCTCGAATCGGCCTTGTTCGATCCGGCGCGCATCAGCCGCACGCGCCGCGTGCATGCGGCGGTGTCCGAGGCCTCGATGCGTTTCGAGCGCGGCGTCGATCCGGCGATGGCGGCGGTGGCGATGGAGCGGGCGTCGCGGATGATTGTGGAGCTGTTCGGCGGCGCGGCCGGAGCGGTCACGCGCATCGGCGATCCGGCGGATTACGCGACGGAGACGGCCATCGCCTGCCCGGTCGCGCGTATCGAGGCGCGGCTGGGCATGGCGTTGCATGAGGAGACGGACGCAGTGCTGCGGCGCATGGGGTTCGCGGTCGAGCGGGCGGCGGATGCGTTGCGCGTGGTCGCGCCGGCGTTTCGCCGCGATGTGGCGATTCCGGAGGATGTGTCCGAGGAGTATGCGCGGATTCAGGGGTATGACGCGATTCCGGATGTCGCGGTGGCGGCGGTCGGCATCGGGCGGGCGCTGCCGGAGGCCGCGGTGCATGCGGCGATTGCCGATGGCTGCGATCAGGTGATCGGCTATGCGTTCATTTCGGAGGAGGAACAGCGCCTGTTCACGCCGGACGATGGCCGCGATCTGCGCCTGTCCAACCCGATTTCGGAGGCGATGGCGGTGATGCGGCGCAGCCTGTGGCCCGGCCTGCTTCAGGCGGCGCGGCACAACATGAACCGCCAGCAGGCCGGCGTGGCGCTGGTGGAGGAAGGGCGCATTTACGAGGCGGGTGGCGAGTCGGATGGCGGGGGCAGTCGCGAGCGCGAGGTGCTGGCCTGGCTGATGACGGGCCGCGCGGAGGCGGATGCCTGGCATGCGTCGGATCGGCTGGCGGATTTTTACGATCTGAAGGGCCGCATCGAGGGCTGGCTGGCGCGACGGCGGTTGAATGCGCGCTTCATCGCGGCGGACGATCTGCCGGGGCTGCAACCGGGCCAGAGCGCGCGCATCCTGGCGGGCAAGGCGGAGATCGGCCGGATCGGGCGCGTGATGCGCGGCATCGCCGCGCGATACGACCTCGATGCGCCGGTGTTCGTCGGCGAGATCTGGCTGGACGCGCTGCCGCAAGGGCGCGCGCCGAAGTT
>CAYVBG010000151.1:0-4500 GCA_964449205.1 uncultured Zetaproteobacteria bacterium
AGAAATATTCCTACAAATTCAACTGGAAGGGGAAGCCAATCAACCAATAACCGCAGGACATGGAAGCCATGCAGGAACTGATTTGGGAAGTGAAGCCAGATCTGATCATCGAAACCGGCATCGCGCATGGTGGTTCGCTGATTTTCTCGGCCTCCATGCTTGCTTTGCTGGATGTTTGCACGGCTGTTGAAACAGGACAGGCATTTGACCCTCTGCAACTCAGTCGAAAGGTGATCGGCATCGACATCGAGATCCGTCCGCACAATCGCGAAGCCATCGAAAAACACCCCATGAGCCACCGCATCGAAATGATCGAAGGCTCAAGCGTGGATCCGGATATCGTCTCGCTTGTGAAAGAAAAGGCTAAAGGATATGAGCGCATTCTCGTCTGTCTGGATTCCAACCATACACACGACCATGTGCTGGCGGAACTGGATGCTTATGCGCCGCTAGTAAGCAAGGGAAGCTATTGCGTGGTGTTCGACACCATTATCGAAGATATGCCCGAAGGTTCATTCCCCGATCGCCCATGGGACAAAGGTAACAATCCAAAGACGGCCGTGTGGGAATATCTCATGGCTCATCCAGAATTCGAGATCGATAAAGCCATCCAGCACAAGTTGCTGATCACCGTCGCGCCGGATGGGTACCTGAAGCGCTTTCGCTAACGCAGCAGCCTCAATCCGTGCTCTCCGCCTCCGGCCGCCAGAAGCGAATCATCGCCTCCGTCGGCGCGGCATTCATCGGGCGGGCGTGCCATGCGTGAATGAGCGCCGCGTCGCGCACCATGTCCAGCAGCCGGAATCCCGCGCCGCCGCTCTGGTTCACACCGGTGGCGTCGCCCGCGCCGCGCCATTGCAGATCCAGCTCCGCCAATTCCAGCCCGTCATGGCAGCGAGCCATCAGCGCCAGGCGCTCCAGCGCCGACGCCGGCGCATCCCGCGACGGCAGCAACACGCAATATCCCCGCTCCCGACCGCGCCCCACCCGACCGCGCAACTGATGAAGCTGCGCCAGGCCGTAGCGTTCGGCCTGCTCGATCACGATCAGCCGCGCCTCGGGCACGTTCACGCCCACCTCCACCACGGTGGTGGACACCAACAGCCGGCAGCGACCGTCGGCAAACGCCGCCAGCGCCTCTTCCTTTTCCGCCGGTTTCATGCGCCCGTGCAGCGCCAGCACGCCCGCATCCGGAAACCGCTCGCGCAACGCATCCGCCCGTTGCAGAACGCTCGCCTCGTCCTCATCCACACGCGGCGCAATCCAGTAAATCCGCCCGCCGGCATCCAGCATGCGGCGCATGCCGCCGGCCAGTCGCCCGCGCGAGGTCACCACCCGTGTATCCACCGGCTCGCGCCCCGGCGGCATGCCGCGCATCACGCTCAGATCCATGTCGCCATACAGCGCCAACGCCAGCGTGCGGGGAATCGGCGTGGCCGTCATGGCCAGCAGGTGCGCGGCCTCGCCCCGCCCGGCGAGCGCCCAGCGCTGGCGCACGCCGAAGCGGTGCTGCTCGTCCACCACCGCCAGCCCGAGTCTTCGGAAGCGCACATCCTCCGAAATCAACGCATGCGTGCCCGCCACCATCCGAATCCCGCCATCGGCCAACCCCTCCAGCAGCGCCCGGCGGGCCTTGCCGCCCAACGCGCCGGTGAGCAGCGCCACCTGCTCGCCCAGCGGCGCCAGCAATGCATTCAGGGTTTCGGCATGTTGCGCGGCCAGCACCGACGTGGGCGCCATCAATGCGGCCTGCGCGCCGCCCTCCACCGCCGCCAGCATGGCCATCGCGGCCACCACGGTCTTGCCGGCGCCGACATCGCCCTGCACCAACCGGTGCATGCGGCGACCGCTGGCCAGGTCGGCGGCAATATCGCGCCATACCGCCTGCTGCGCCGGCGTCAGCGGCCAGGGCAGCGAGGCCAGAAACCGCTCGACCCGCCCGCCCCCCGGCCACGCGGGCGCGGCGATGCGCGCCCGTTTTCGCATCCTTCGCATCAAATGCAGATAGGTGAGCAACTCCTCCAGCAGCAGCCGCTCGCGTGCCCGCGCATGTTCGGGCGCATCCGGCCCGTCGGGCGCGGTGTGGATCTCGATGAACGCCGCGCGCAGCGACGGATGATCGGGCAAGAACCCGTCGAAGGGACTGGCGGCATCCGGCGGCAGCAACTCCAGCCCGCGTTGAACGAAGCCCGCCATGCGCGCGCCGCCCACCCCCGCCACCGCGCTATACGCCGGCCTCCATCCGCCTGCAAAGCGTTCCGCCGGCATCCATTCGGGATGCAGCATCCGGCAGCGCCCCCGCCACCATTCCGGCTTGCCGCGCACGCTGATGCGCCGCCCGGGCGCCAGCCGCGCATCGCGCAGCAACCACGGCGAGTGGAAAAACCGCAACTCCAGTTCCGCGCCGTCGTCGTCCGCCAGCCGCACCACCACCTGCCGCCGCCGGCCCGCGCCCGCCGCCGCGACCGCCAGCACCCGCCCCTCGGCCCGCGCGGGCTCGCCATCGCGCAGCGATCGCACCGACGTCACGGTGCGATCGTCCACCCAGCGCGCGGGCAGGCGGAGCAGCAAATCGCCCAAGCAGCGCACACCGGCGTTGGCCAGTTTCGCGGCCAGCGCCGGGCCGATGCCCGCAATCGCCGTCAGATCCCGCGCAAACGACCGATACATCCGCCCATGCTGGCGCGGCGCCCGGCCATGAACAACCGGCGCTTGTATTGCGTCGCGAGTTCGCCTAAAGTGCGCGCCCTTTCCGGGCGACCCCGAACCGAACGAACAGCAGGAGAACGATCATGGCCAAGCGTTGCGAGATTTGCGGCAAGGGACCAATGAGCGGCAACCACGTCAGCCACGCGCACAACACCACGCGCCGGCGTTTTCTGCCAAACCTGCACCGGATTCGCGCCGTGATCGCCGGTCGTGTTGCGCATGTCCGCGTCTGCTCGCGCTGCCTGCGTTCCGGCAAGGTGCAAAAAGCCGCCTGATCCCGGGCGAACGCCCACCGTTTCCAACCCGTTTCCTCCTTGACACGACAGGCGCCCCCCGGGGCGGCTGTTTCGTGCCCGAGCCAGGCTTCAGGGCAGGCGCGCCACCGCATCCATCTCGATGCGCGCCCCCAGCGGCAACGCCGCCACCGCCACCGTGGCCCGGGCGGGGCGATGCTCGCCCAGCCATTCGGCGTAGAGCGCGTTCAGCTCGGGAAAATCCCCCATGTCGATCAGGTAGATATTGACCTTCACGATATCGCATGTGCGCGCGCCGGCGGCTTCCAGCACGGCGGTCAGGTTGGCCATCACCTGCCGGGCCTGCGAAGCGAGATCCTCGCCCGCCAGCTCGCCGCGCTCCGGCACAAGCCCGATCTGGCCGGACAACCAGATCATGCCGTCATGCACGACCGCCTGGCTGTAGGGCCCCACGGCCTTTGGCGCCGCGTCGCTGTGAATCGTTTGGCATCCGCTCATGCTTTCCCCCGTTTTCCGTTCGTTCGTCATTGGCCTGCGTCACGCGCCTGACCGAAACCCTTGCGCATCATCGAGCGAATCGCGCGCCGCCAGCCGCCCTCGCGGCGCTTTTCCTCGGCCTCCGGCTCCATCGTGCGGCGCACGCCGGCCACACCGTCGATCTTGCGCACCTCGCGCATCAGCCGCGCCAGATGCACGCGATCGGCGACCTGCACCAGAATGGTCAGCGTCGTCATCGCGCCGGCCAACTGCCGGATACGCAAATCGTCGATCTCCGCCCCCGAGCGGGCGATCTCGCCCGACACCTTTGAGAGCATGCCGCGCCGGTTGCGCGTGGTCACCTCCAGCAGCGTCGCATACAGCTTGCCGGGATCCGGCCGCCACTGAATGTCCACCCACGCGCCGCCATCGCCGTCGCCGGCATAAGGGCAATCCAGCTGATGCACGATCATGCCCTTGTCGTGTTCGAACCGGCCGATGATCCGGTCGCCCGGCAGCGGACGGCAACAACGCGCGGGTCGCACAAACCCTTGGTGCCCGCCCTGGAAACGCAGCCCGGCCAGCGCCCCCCGCCCCGCCGCAGCCAGCAGCGCGTCCAGCGGAATATCGCCGCGACCCAGCCGTTCCCGAAGCGCATCCTCGTCGGCGCATTCCAGCGCCTTCAGCACCCGGGACGGAATCCGGGCGTCCTTGCCGAACACCTCGTCCAGAATCTCGCCGCCCATGCGCATGCAGGCTTCTCTCTCGGCGCGGCGGAACCACTGGCGAATGGCCTGGCGGGCGCGCGACGTGCGCACGTAGCGCAGCCAGCTCCGGCTGGGCGTTTGCTCGGGGCTGGTGAGCACTTCCACCTGATCGCCGTTGCGCAGACGGGTCTGGAAATCCGCCTCGCGACCATTGATGCGCACGCCGATGCAGTGGTGCCCCACATCGGTATGCACGGCGTAGGCGAAATCCAGCGGCATCGAGCCACGCGGCAGGGCAAACAAATCGCCGTCGCGGCTGAACACATAGACTTCCTGCACGAACAGGTCGAGCC
>CAYVBG010000152.1:0-4484 GCA_964449205.1 uncultured Zetaproteobacteria bacterium
GATGACGGCTGTTTGCGACGTCATCCCCAAGGGGCGGAATCGGGGTTTCGCGTTGTATTTCGGAAAGGAGGCGTCATGTATCGAGGGCAACCCATCTGGATTGTAACAGCCAATGCCAGCCGGGCGCGCATCTGGGCCGCCGAAACGCCCGCCGCGCCATTGCACTTGGTGCGCGAGCTGGAAGCACCGGAGGCGCGCATGCACGAGCGTGAACTGACCAGCGACCTGCCCGGTCGCGCTTTCGACAGCATGGGCCAAGGGCGGCATGCGATGGAACAGGAGGTCGGCCCCAAGCAGGCGGCCGCCCAACGGTTTGCGCGGCAGTTGACGGAGACGCTGGCCGCCGGCGCGCGCCGGCCGGGATTCGACAAGCTGTATTTGTTGGCCGCGCCTTCGTTTCTGGGCTTGCTGCGCGAGCAGGCGAGGGACAAGCTGAACGGTTGCGAAGTGGTCGAAATGGATCGGGACTACACGTCCCTGGATGGTGAGGAACTGAGGAAGCGGTTGCCCGAATACCTGTAGCGGCCGGTGCCGCGACTCGGCCATGACTTCGGCCATGACTTCGCCCGGGAAGCCGGTTATAGTGCCGCGCCACGCGTCCGCGTGGCGCGAATCCGTTCAGCTATCAGGAGAACAATCATGGCAGTGCAACGCACGCTTTCCATCATCAAACCGGATGCGGTGGCCAAGAACGTGATCGGCGACATCATCCGCCGTTTCGAGGAAAACGGTCTGTCGGTCGTCGCCGCACGCATGACCCACCTGACCCCGGAGCAGGCCGGGCGTTTCTATGCCGTGCATCGCGAGCGTCCGTTCTACCGCGATTTGTGCGCCTACATGAGCTCGGGGCCGATTCTGGCGCTGGTGCTGGAAGGCAAGAATGCCGTGGCGCTGAACCGGCAACTGATGGGCGCGACCAATCCGGCCGAGGCCGAGGCGGGCACCATCCGCGCCGATCACGCCGATTCCATCGAGGCCAACGCCGTGCATGGCTCGGATTCCGAGGAGAACGCGGCCATCGAAATCGCTTTCTTCTTTGGTGACCTGGACATTCACGCCCGCGCCTGAAATCCCGGTCGCATTGTGTCTGTTTCTGATTCGTCTGTTCGTGGCGCGCGGATGACCGACAAGCCGGACATGCGCGCCGCGACGCCCGAGCAGGTGCGGGTGCGCCGCGAGAAACTGGCGCGCCTGCGCGAGGCGGGACTGGCCTATGGCAACCGGTTTCGCCCGACGCATGCGGCGGCGGAGTTGCACGCGAAGTACGACGATATGAGTGGCGAGCAACTGGAGGCCGACGGCATCGAGGTGAGCGTCGCCGGCCGTGTGATGGCGCATCGGGTCATGGGCAAGACCAGTTTCATGCACATTCAGGACAGCACCGGGCGTATCCAGTTGTTCCTGGCGCGCGACGCGATGGGGGCCGAGGTTTACAACCCGACGAAGAAGTGGGATTTGGGCGATATCGTGGGGGCGAGCGGCGTGCTGTTCCGCACGCGCACCGGCGAGCTTTCGGTGCGGGCGCGGCATGTGGAAATGGTCACCAAGTGCCTCAGACCGCTGCCGGAGAAATGGCATGGGCTGGCCGACAAGGAACTGCGCTACCGCCAGCGCTACGTGGATCTGATGGTCAACCCCGAGGTGCGCGAGACGTTTCACGCCCGCACGCGCATCGTGCAGGCGCTGCGCGAGGGCCTGACGCGTCGCGGCTTCATGGAGGTGGAGACGCCGATGCTCCAGACCCGGCCGGGAGGTGCCGCGGCCCGGCCTTTTGTGACCCATCACAATACGCTGGACATGGATCTGTATCTTCGCATTGCGCCGGAGCTGTATCTGAAGCGGCTGTTGGTGGGCGGGTTCGAGCGCGTGTTTGAAATCAACCGCAATTTTCGCAACGAGGGACTGGACGCCACGCACAACCCCGAGTTCACGATGGTGGAGTTTTATCAGGCTTGGGCCGATTACCGCGATGCGATGGATACGACCGAGGCACTGGTGCGCGAGGCGGCGGCTGCGTGCGGCATCTCCCGCGTGGAATGGGAAGGTGTGGAAGTGCGGCTGGATGCGCCATTCGAGCGCATCCGCATGGATGAGGCCGTGTTTGCCAGGCGTCCGGACTTGCGCGGGCATGCGCAGGACAAGGCGCTGCTGGCGACCGTGTGCATGCAGGAGATCGAGGACTTCAGACCGCTTGTCACCTGGAAGGCGGGGCATTATCTGGCGGCGCTGTTTGAGGCGCTGGTGGAGCCGGATCTGAAGCAGCCGGTGTTTGTCACGCATTTTCCGGTGGACGTGTCGCCGCTGGCGCGGCGCAACGCCGATGAGCCGTTCTTCACCGATCGTTTCGAGCTGTTCGTGGCCGGACGGGAGATTGCCAACGGTTTTTCCGAGCTGAACGACCCCGACGATCAGCGGGCGCGTTTCGAGGCGCAGGCGCAGGCGCGTGCCGCCGGCGACGAGGAGGCATCCGGTGTGGACGAGGATTATCTGCGGGCGCTGGAGTTCGGCATGCCGCCGGCCGCCGGCGTGGGCATTGGTGTGGACAGGCTGGTGATGATGCTGACAGGCCGGCATTCCATTCGCGATGTGATACTCTTCCCGCACATGCGACCGGAGTGACGGTCGCGAGCGGAGGCGAGCCATGCATGCAAACCGGATCATGGTGCGGGAGGTGACCACGTGCCGGCCCGACAACACGGTGGCCGAGGTCATTGCCATACTGAATCGGAAGTCGTTTCGCATTGTGCCGGTGGTGGACGACGGGCAGCGGATCCTGGGCGCGGTGAACACGCTCACGCTGCTGTCGCACATTGTGCCGGAATACATCATGGAAGGCTATCTCCAGTCGGTGCCGTTCGCGCCGGACATCGGTTTGCTCCGCAAGCATTACCGGGAGCTGCTGGGCAAGACCATCACCGAGGTGATGGACACCAGCCCCACCATCGTTCGCGAGGATGAATCGTTGCTTTCGGTCATCGCCTCCATGATTCGTCACGACCGCTTCGAGTATGTGCTGGTGGCGGACGCCGACAGGCGTCTGAAGGGTGTGATTTCCTCCAGCGACATCCTGCGTGCGCTTGGTCGTTTTATTCCGGAGCAGGATTTCGATGCCTGAATCCGCCGCGCATGTCGGCGGCGCGCCGATGCACGAAGTGTTTGGACTGGATCCGGTGTGGGTGGCGGTGTGCCTGTTGCTGGCGGTTTATGCCGTCATCATGATGGAGCGGTTCAACCGCGCCGTGCTCTCGCTGCTGGGCGCGGGGCTGATGATCCTCTCCGGCGTGCTCAGCCAGGAGGCCGCCATTCGCGGCATTGATTTCAACACCATCGGATTGCTCACCGGCATGATGGTGATTGTGGCCATCAGCCAGAAGACCGGCATGTTTCAGTATGTGGCCATTCGCGCCGCCAAGACGGCGGGCGGGCGTCCCTGGGGCATACTGGTGATGCTGTCCGTGGTCACGGCCGTGTTTTCGGCCTTTCTGGACAATGTGACCACGGTGTTGCTGATCGCGCCGGTGACGCTGCTGATCACCGACGCGCTGGGGGTGAAGCCGTATCCCTTTCTGTTTGCCCAGATTCTGGCTTCGAACATCGGCGGCACGGCGACATTGATCGGCGATCCGCCGAACATCATGATCGGCTCGCAGGCGCATCTGAGTTTCTACGATTTCATCGTCAATCTGGCTCCGGTCATTCCGCTCATCATGGCGGTGACGCTGGGGCTCGTCTGGCTGGTCTTCGGGCGTTCGATGCGCGCCACGCCGGAAGCGCAGCGGTTGATCATGGA
Source organism: uncultured Zetaproteobacteria bacterium (assembly GCA_964449205.1). GTDB lineage: Bacteria > Pseudomonadota > Zetaproteobacteria > Mariprofundales > Mariprofundaceae > JALVTX01. Next base: position 3,791 of record CAYVBG010000152.1, read on the forward strand.
GTTCAACGAGCGCGAGGCCATCGAGGACGCCGCGCTGCTGCGCAAGTGTCTGTTGGTGCTGGCGCTGGTGATCGCCGGGTTCACCGGCGCGCATGCGCTGCGTCTGGAGCCGGCCACCATTGCCCTGTTCGGCGCGGCGCTGTTGTTGCTGCTCCAGTCGTGGGGGCGCGATTTGCATGCCAAGGACAAGGCGTTTGAGGCGGTGATGGCCGAGGTGGAGTGGACGACCATCTTCTTCTTCGTCGGGCTGTTCGTGATTGTCACCGGTGTGGATCATGTGGGCGTGATCGCGTGGCTGGCGCAGAAGACGCTGGCCCTGACCGGTGGCGACTTCAACGCGACGGCGGCCGCGATTTTGTGGATTTCGGCCATTGCCAGCGCGGTCATCGACAACATTCCGTTCGTCGCTACGATGATTCCGCTGATCCAGAACATGGCGCCCAGCTTTGGCGGGGTGGATGCCATTCAGCCGCTGTGGTGGGCGCTGGCGCTGGGCGCGTGCCTGGGCGGCAATGGTTCGCTGATTGGAGCGTCGGCCAACCTGATCGTGGCCGGCTTCGCCCAGCGCGCCGGACACCCGATCGGCTTTGTCCAGTTTGCGAAACACGCGTTTTTCATGATGCTGGTCAGCATCGCCATGGCGCACGCCTATTTGTATTTCCGGTATCTGTCCTGACATGCGCTATGAGCTGAC
>CAYVBG010000153.1:0-3055 GCA_964449205.1 uncultured Zetaproteobacteria bacterium
CCGCTCATGATGAGCGCCGAGGCAATCGCCTTGCCGGCCCCCGTCCTGGGCACGAAATCGCCATAGCCCACCGTGCTCATCGTCACCAGGCTCCACCATGTGCCCTCGAAGGCGTTGGCGAAGGTCTCTGGCTCCATGATATAAATGATGTTGCCCGCCAGCACCGAAATCAACGCAATGGTGCCCAGCACGCCGCCCAGCAGTCTTCCCGACCCGGCCAGCGACGCAAACAGCGCCCGCACCACGGGCACGGACACCGCCACGCGGATGATGCGCGCCAGCCGCAGCAAACGCACCATCGCATAGGACTGGCCGGTCAGAAACAGCGGCAGCACGGTGAGCAGATCCACCACGCCATTGTAGCTGCACAGGTAGCTGCGGCGGGGATACGCCGCATACGCGCGCAGCACGTACTCCAGCGCAAACAGCACCAACACCCCATGCTGGAACTGTTCGAACTCGGCACCCCAGCGCACATGCAGCGCCGGCACCGTATCCAACATGGAGGCCAGCACCGCCACCACGATCAGTGACAGCATCGCCAGGTTGAACACGCGCCCAAGCGGCTCATCCATCCCGAACAACAACGTGTTCAGTGCACGCCTGAGCCCGCGCAACGACGCCGCATCCCGCTCCTGCAAGGCCATGTCCTGTTCGCTCATGCACCGTTTTATCGGCAAAACCATGTGCCACTTGAGCATGCCGCCCGGTCCCGACAAGGGGTCAGTCCGCCCCCGCCGCCACCAGCAACATCTCGCGCACGCATTTCGCGGCCAGCACCGCCGAGCAGCCCGAGGCATCCAGCTGCGGGGCCAGCTCGACCACATCCATGCCGGCGAACCGGCAGCCGCGCACCGCGCCCAGAAAGCGCTGGAATGTCCACCAGTCGATGCCGCCCGGCTCCGGCGTGCCCGTGCCGGGCAGAAAGGCGGGGTCGAACACATCGAGATCCACGGTCAGATACACGGGGCGATCGCCGATCCAGTCGCGCAGCGCGGCCAGATCGTCGTCGCGGAAGGTGGTGAGCGCGCCATGCGCGCGCATGAACGCATACTCCGCGCGCGTGCCGGAACGGATGCCGAGCTGCCGGATCGCATCGTCGCCGACGATCTCCGCCGCGCGCCGCATCACGCAAGCATGCGACAGCCGCACGCCCAGATAATCCTCGCGCTGATCGGCGTGCGCATCGAGCTGGACGACGACCAGCCCCGGATGCCGCGCATGCACGGCCTCGATGGCCGGCAGGCTGACCAAATGCTCGCCGCCCAGCACGAACGGCATCGCGCCCGCCTCCAGCGCCTCGGCCACAGCCAGGCCGATCGCGCCCAGCGCCGCCTCCGTATCCCCCGGAGCCAATGCCACATCGCCCGCATCGGCGTAGCGCAGGTCGATGAGATCGGCGTCCAGCACCGGCGACCAGGTCTCCAGCCCGTCGGACGCCTCGCGGATGGCCGCAGGGCCGAAGCGCGCGCCGGGGCGGAAGGAAACCGTGCCGTCGAACGGCGCGCCGATGATGCGGATGGCGTGCGGCTCCTCGATGGGCCGGTCGGTGGCGTCGAACATGCGCGCCAGTGTAGCCGCGCCGCGCCCGGCTCTCTACAATCGCCGCCGCATCATTCCCCGGCAGTCTGTCGGGCTTGGAGGCCGCCATGCAACCACGCATCCTGATCATCGGCGCCGGCGGCGTCGGCCGTGTCGTCGCCCACAAGTGCGCGCAGAATGCCGATATCTTCGGCGAAATCTGGCTGGCCAGCCGCACGAAATCGAAATGCGACGCCATCGCCGCCGATGTGCGCGAGAAAACCGGCGTCGCCCTGCACACCGCCGAAATCGACGCCGACGATGTGCCGCGGCTGACCGCGTTCCTGAAGAAAATCCGGCCGTTTCTGGTCATCCATGTCGCGCTGCCCTATCAGGATCTGCACATCATGGACGCCTGCCTCGCCGCCGGCGTGCATTATCTGGACACCGCGAACTACGAGCCGCCCGAGGTCGCGAAGTTCGAATACAAATGGCAGTGGGCCTACCGCGAGCGCTTCGAGCAGGCCGGGCTGATGGCGCTCCTGGGCTCCGGCTTCGACCCCGGCGTGACCAATGTGTTCTGCGCGCATCTGGCCAAACACCATTTCTCGGCGCTGGAATATGTGGACATCCTCGATTGCAACGGCGGCGACCACGGCCATCCGTTCGCCACGAACTTCAACCCGGAAATCAACATCCGCGAGGTCACGCAGAACGGCCGCTACTGGGAGAACGGCCGCTGGGTGGAAACGCAGCCGATGGAAATCCATCACACCTTCGATTTCGACGAGGTCGGCCCGCGCCGGATGTATCTGCTCTACCACGAGGAGATGGAATCCCTGACGAAGCACCTGCCGGGCGTGAAGCGCATGCGCTTCTGGATGACCTTCGGCGATGCCTACCTGAAGCATCTGGAGGTGATTCACAACCTGGGGCTGGATTCCATCGAACCCATCGAGTTTCAGGGGCAGAAGATCGTGCCGTTGCAGTTCCTGAAGGCGCTCCTGCCCGATCCGGCCTCACTCGGGCCGCGCACCAGGGGCAAGACGAACATCGGCGTGATCGTGCGCGGACAAGACAAGGCCGGCCAGCCCGCCTGCCGCTATGTGAACAACATCTGCGACCATCAGGCCGCATACCGCGAAACCGGCGCGCAGGCCGTATCCTACACCACCGGCGTGCCGGCGATGATCGGCGCGATGCTGATGATGCGGGGCCAATGGATGCGCCCCGGCGTGTGGAACATGGAGCAGTTCGACCCCGATCCCTTCATGGCCGCGCTGGACGCCCACGGCCTTCCCTGGCGCTGCCGCAGCGCGGACATCGACATCGACGCGCTGCCGGAGTAAACGACCGCAGGCGGCCGGCTGTGGAGCCCGGCATCATCCGTCGCGCAGGTGCCGGCCCGCCGCATCGGGGGCGCCGGATTCCGCCGCGCCCGCACGACCCCGCCGCGCCTCCGGCGGCAAGACCGCGCACTGAAGCCGCCGGAACTCCTCCAGAAAGGTCAGCGCCTGCTCAGGCGTGAAGCCCC
>CAYVBG010000153.1:3155-4474 GCA_964449205.1 uncultured Zetaproteobacteria bacterium
CCCTCTTGCGCGCAATCGTCCGCGCTTCCGGCTGCGGCCGCCGGCCGATAGCCTCGCGCGCCATGTCCAGCCCCCCGATCCGCGACACACTCCCCGACTGGGCCCGCGCCTGCCCCTCCCCGGCCTATGTGCTGGAGGAATCCAGGCTGCTGGCCAATCTCGCCGTGCTGGATCGCGTGCAGCGCGAGGCCGGCGTGAAGATCATACTGGCGCTGAAGGGCTTTGCGATGTGGTCGGTGTTCGACCGCGTCCGGGCCGTGCTGCCGGGCTCCACCGCCAGCTCACTGTGGGAGCTGAAGCTGGCTGCGGACGAGTTCGGCGGCGAGAAGCACATCTACAGCCCCGCCTACCGGGAAGACGAGTTCGACGAGATCGCCCGCCTGGCCGATCATGTCGTGTTCAACTCGCCGGCGCAGGCGGCGCGCTTCGGCCCGCGGGCGCGGGCGGCGGGCTGCTCCTGCGGGCTGCGGGTGAATCCGGGCGTGCGCGAGGTCTCCACCGAACTCTACAACCCCTGCCGCGCGGGCTCCCGGCTGGGCGCGCGGCCCGAACAGCTGGCGGCGATGGATCTCGACGGCATCGAAGGCCTGCACGCCCATGCCCTGTGCGAAAACCTGCACGACGCATCCATCCGGATGATCGACGCCTTCGAGGCGCGCTTCGCCGCGTTCATCCCGCGCATGGCGTGGGTCAACCTCGGCGGCGGCCACCTGATGACCCACGCCGATTACGATGTCGATGCGCTGACAGCAAGGCTCGCCGCATTCCGCCGCCGCTGGGGCGTGGAGGTGTATCTGGAGCCGGGCGGCGCGGTGGCCTGGCAGGCGGGCGTGCTGGTCGCCAGCGTGCTCGATATTGTGGAAACGGATGCGCAGCCCGTCGCCATCCTCGATGTGTCGGCCACCGCGCACATGCCGGATGTGCTGGAAATGCCCTACCGGCCGGACATTGCCGGCGCGGGTCTGCCCGGCGAAAAACCCTTCACTTACGCCTTGGGCGGCCCATCCTGCCTGGCGGGAGACATGATTGGCGAGTATTCGTTCGATGCGCCGCTCACGCCCGGCGACCGCTTGGTGTTCGAGGACATGGCGCACTACACGATGGTCAAAACGACCATGTTCAACGGCGTGCGCCACCCGGACATCGGCCTTGTGACCGAGCGCGGCGACTACCGGCTCATCCGCCGCTTCACTTACGAGGATTTCAAAACGCGGTTGTCCTGAGCCTCCTCGCCATCCGGCCCGGCACCGGTTCACGCCGCCAGGCGATGCACCTGCTTGCGAAGCTCGCCGGCCTTGGTGCGCTCCATAACCTCCAGA
>CAYVBG010000154.1:0-4465 GCA_964449205.1 uncultured Zetaproteobacteria bacterium
CCGCGTCTGGCGAGTTGCCAGGCGGCCTCGCTGCCGGCCAGCCCGGCGCCGATGAGGGTGACGCGGCGTGAAGAGGCATCAGGCATGGCGCAACGCTAGCGTTGGCATGGTTCGGCGCCAACGTGCGCTTGCGGCGGCTTGCGCCGGCATCCATAATCAAGCCATGCGCCTCTTGTTTGCCCTGCCGCTGATGCTGGCGCCCTTGGCCGCCGCGTGGGCCGACAGTCCGCCCGCCGGAGCGCGCATCAGCCTGAGCGTTCACGAACAGGCGGATCTGCCCAACGACGAAGTGGTCGTGGTGTACCGGGTGGCGGCACGGGGCCGGCAGCCCGCGCGGTTGCGCGCCGAGGTCAATCGTGTCGGAGATGTGATTCATGCCCGTTTGTCCCGGGAGCCAGGGTTGAAACAGATGACGCTGTCGCGGCGGATGGACATCATCTGGCGTTACGACGATGCGTTGCGCCGGCAGGTACGCGACGGTTGGAGGCTCGTGCAGCGCGAACGCGTCGTCAGCCAGCGGCTGGATGCCGCGACCCGGTGGATTGGCGCCATCGAACAGGCCGGCGGCAAGCTGGAGAGCCTGAGTTTCCGCGTTTCGGATGAAGCAGCGCGCCAGGCGCGGGAGCGTTTGCGGCTGCGCGCCATCCAGCGGTTCAAGTCGCGCGCGGCCGCCGTGGCGCGCGCATTGGGCGCGAGCCGCTATCGCATCGTCGAGCTTCGCACGGATGTTGCGCGGCCGTCGCCGCCCGTGCGCGTGGGCATGGCGATGATGAAATCCGCCGCCCCGGCCGCTCCGCCATCATTGGCCGGCGGCGAGGGGCGGGTATCGCTCACCGTATCGGGCGTGATCGCGCTGCCTCCACGGGATTATACCGTTCGTTGAGACGGGCGCGTTGCCGATGCGTCTTCCAGCGCCAGCAGTTGTTGCTTCCATGACAGGCTGCAAGCGAAACCGCCCGGCCCATGTGCGGCCACGATGCGATGGCATGGGATCAGAACAGGCAGCGGATTGGCCTTGAGCGCCTGGCCGACGCCTCTTGGGCCCGAACCCAGCAGCCGGGCCATCTCGCCATAGGTGCGGGTTTCACCGCGCGGAATGGCGAGCAACGCCTTCCGCAGACGCGCCTGAAAGGGCGTGTCCGGTGCTGCCAGCGGTGGCAGAGGGGCGGGCCGACCGCTCGCGTAGGCATCCAGCCACCGGCGCACGGGGTGTTCCGGCGGGGCGAGCATGGCATTGGGCCGGGCCGAGAGCCACAGGCGTGTGCAGCATTCGCCCTCCCACGCGAATGTCACGGGGCCGGGCGGCAGGATGTGGGAAAACAGCATTGGGCAAGGATGCAGCGGTTGTTAGCCTCGGGCAATGGATTGGCCACTGTTTGTTTCGGCGTTGGTGTCCGCCACGTTGCTTCCGGGGGGATCGGAGGCCTTGCTGGCCTATCGGTTGCATCAGGGTGGCGATGCCATGACGCTGGTGGCGGTGGCGACGGCGGGCAATGTGCTGGGCAGTTTGGTGACATGGGGCATGGGCCGGCTGGGCAACGAGGCGCTGCATCGGCGTTGGCTGCGCATTGATGAGGTGGCGTTGGCGCGCGCGGAGCGGTGGTTTGCCCGTTTGGGCCGGCCCGTGCTGCTGTTGACCTGGTTGCCGGTGGTGGGCGATCCGCTGTGTCTGGCGGCCGGGTTGTTGCGCATGCCGTTGGGCGGGTTTCTGCCGTTGGTGGCGCTTGGCAAAGGCGGTCGCTATGCGGCGGTGGCCTGGATGGTGTCGGCCTGAGCTGCTGCGCGTTGGGGGCCTATACCACCGCCAGCAGCCACAGGGGCAATGTGAGCATGGCCAGCGCAGTGGAGAGCGTGACGGCCTCGGCGTAGAGGCTGGCATCCAGTCCGAATCGGTCGCAAATCACCAAGCCCAGCACCATTGTGGGCATCGCGCCTTCCAGCACCACCGGGCCCAGCAGCCGGTCGGGCATGCCGGTGAGCAGGGCCGCGCCCCAGGCGATCACCGGCATCACGCCAAGCTGGATGGCGAACGTGGGCAGCAGTATCGGAATCCGCTTTGTCCAGTTGGCCTGCCAGCGCATGGCCATGCCGATGGCCATCAGCATCAATGGCGATACCGCTTGCCCGAGCATTCCCAGCATCGTATCCATCCATGCCGGCATCGGCACGCCGATCAGCGCCAGCGTCAGGCCGCCTGCGGCGGCGTGAATGGCCGGTACCCGGGCCAGGTCGCGCAGGGTCCGGCTGGCTGAGCGGCTGCGCGCGGGGTTGTTCCCGGAGCTGCCGTATCGACGGGCTATCATGATGCCGGCAGAAAACAACAGCGGCGTGGTGGCGAACAAATCGAAGGGAATGGCCACGGATTGCGCCCATGCCCCAAATGTTTGCGTGAGCACCGGCAGGCCCAGGTAGGTGAAGTTTCCAAAGCCCGAAGCCAGCAGCAAGGCGCCGACCGCCTTTCGGCCACCAAAACGGTCGCTGTCGCGATAGACCGCCCACGCAACCAGCAAGCTCAACAGCACACAAGTCGCCGCCACAGCAGGCACACGAACCAGATTCAGCGACGGCGGGGTTTGCCACATCACGTGCAGCACCAGCGCAGGCAGGAACACCTCATAGACCGAACGGGTCAGGGAACCGCGAATGATCTCGGCACGCGCCGCGTCGAGCATGGCCCGCCAGATGGCGCCGGCGGCGATCATCGCCGCCATGCCAAACAGCATCGAAGACATGTTTGAGAAGCTATCCGGCGGGAATATCCCCGGCAACCGAAGCGTCTGTTTCCGGTTTTGTTGGCGCGATGAACGCGATGTCCCTTGTCGCACGGGTCATCCTGCCGCAGTATCGCCGTCCTCCGCCGGAGCGGGGCAGTATTTTCCGACTTGCGTCAAGGAGCGGACATGGGCACGCCGAATTTCGCCGATCGAGACGGCCTGATCTGGTTCGACGGGGAGATGATTCCCTGGCGCGAGGCGCGCGTGCATGTGCTCACGCACACCTTGCACTACGGCATGGGCGTGTTCGAGGGCGTGCGCGCCTATGAGGCGGAGCGCGGCACAGCGATCTTCCGGCTGGATGCGCACACCGACCGGCTGTTCCGTTCCGCACACATCATGAACATGCCGATGCCGTTCGACAAAGCGACGCTGAACGAGGCGCAGCGCGCCGCGGTGCGCGAAAACGGCCTGAAATCGGCCTACATTCGCCCGATGGCCTTCTATGGCTCGGAGGGTATGGGCCTGCGCGCCGACAACCTGAAGGTGCATGTGATGGTCGCGGCCTGGGAATGGGGTGCCTATCTCGGCGAGGACGGCCTGAATCGCGGCATTCGCATCAAGACCTCCAGCTACACCCGCCATCATGTGAACATCACGATGTGCAAGGCCAAGGCCAACGGCCATTACATCAATTCGATGCTGGCGCTTTCGGAAGCGCAGCGCGACGGCTACGACGAGGCCCTGCTGCTCGATGTCGAGGGATTTGTGGCCGAGGGCAGCGGTGAGAACATCTTCATCGTGCGCGATGGCGTGCTCTGCACGCCGGATCTGACCAGCGCGCTGGACGGCATCACCCGCGCCACGGTCATGCAACTGGCCGCGGAGGCGGGCTACGAAGTGGTTGTGAAGCGCATCACCCGCGATGAGGTCTATGTGGCCGACGAGGCCTTCTTCACCGGCACGGCGGCCGAGGTGACGCCGATTCGCGAGGTGGACGGACGCGTCATCGGATGTGGCGGAAGGGGGCCGGTGACGGAAACCCTGCAACGCATGTATTTCGACGTGGTGCACGGACGCGATTCCCGGCACGGGGATTGGCTGACGGCGGTTTGACGGGGCTGATGTAAGCCCTGCGTATCAGAAGCCCTGCGTATCAGGGTACGACCTCCGGAATGGATGAAATGAGCGGATGCCTTTGATGTCCGCGCCATTTGGTCTAAAACCAGGACAGGGGCGCGCAACGCGCGGCGCGAGCGCGTGTTCGAGACGCCCGAAGAAGGAGGTCGCGATGAAGAAACAACATGTGTCGATTGCAGTGTTGGGCATGCTGGCCATGGCATGGCTCCCGGCGCAACCCTTGATGGCCGCGCCCGCGACGACCACATCGGGCACGAAGATCGGTACGCTGACATGCACGACCATCCCCGATACAACAGTGAACCTGCTTGTTCACTCGACCGTGAATGTGAAGTGCGTCTTCAAGTCCACAGCCGGTGAAACCGAGCATTACAAGGGTGAGACCGGCGTGGGACTGGGCATTGACCTGCATGTCAGGCGCGATGAGCAGCTGGGCTTCGTGGTGCTGGCCGCGGATTTCAGGAAAGGCAGCTACAAGCTGGCCGGCAAATACTTCGGCGGCGGCGCCACGGCCACGGTGGGTGTTGGCGTGGGCGCGCATGTGCTGGCAGGCGGAAGCAACAAGAGCATCTCGTTGGAGCCCTTGGTGCTTTCGGGAAGCAAGGGCGTGG
>CAYVBG010000155.1:0-4450 GCA_964449205.1 uncultured Zetaproteobacteria bacterium
GAGGCGCGCTGATTTCCGGCGCGGTGTTTCTGGACAAGCCCCGGGGCTGGACATCGCGGCGCGCGGTCAATGAAATCGCGCGGCTGTTCCGCGCCGATGGCGGCCGGCGCGTCAAGGCCGGACACGCGGGCACGCTGGACCCGCTGGCCACGGGCATGTTGCCGGTGCTGCTCGGTGAGGCGACGCGTTTTGCCGATGTGGGGCTTCAGGCGGACAAGACCTATGCCGTGACGGTGGATCTGTCGTTGCAGACCGATACGCTGGATGCGGAAGGCGCGGTGACGGGTCGGTGGCGGGTGATGCCGTCCCGGGAGGCGATCGAGGCCGCGCTGGCCGGTTTGCGGGGCGACATCATGCAGACGCCGCCGGCGTTTTCGGCGGTGCATGTCGAGGGTCGCCGGGCGCATGAGCTGGCGAGGCGGGGGCAGGAGGTATGTCTGCCGCCGCGATCGGTCCATGTGCGGGAGCTGACGCTTCTGGCCTGGTCGCCGCCGGAGGCGGAACTGCGGGTGTGCTGCTCCAAGGGCACGTATGTTCGCGCGCTGGCGCGCGATCTGGGCGCGGCGCTGGGCGTGGGGGGCTGTGTGACGGCGCTGCGCCGGCTGTCCACCGGCGGCTGGCCGGAAGCCCTGATGCTGCCCGTGGACGAGATTCGGCGGCTGGGCGCCCGATGCGTGATGCCGCTGGCGCAATGGCTGCGCCATCTGCCGCGTCTGGCGCTGAGCAAAACGGACGCCCGGCGCTTCGTGTAGGGGCAGCGCATCCAGTTGCCGAACAAGACATCCGAGGGGGAGGTGGCGGTGTTTTGTGACAATGTGTTGCTGGGCACGGGCGCGGTGCGCCCCGGCATGCGGCGGCTGGTGCTGCACCCGGCAAAGGGGCTGCCGTCCGCGCGCGTGGCTCTGGGGGTGTGAGATGCGACCGGTGATTCTCGTCTTGCTGATCGTGCCGCTGGTCATCAGCTTGGGGTATCTGGCCACGCATCCGATGCCGAAGGACAACGCCGAAGCCCTGCGCGCCCTGTTTCACGGGCCCGGGGAGGAAGGACAGCAGGGCCAACCACGTGCCGCACCGGAGCAGGACTGGCGGTTGCATGCATTCGACCATGCGCCGAAGCCCGGCGACCCGGAGGTGCCCGAAGGACGGCATGTGCGCATCGAGACCGATCGGGGCTCGTTCGTGATCGAACTCTACCCCGAGGATGCGCCGGGCACTGTCGCCAACTTCAAGGCGCTGGCGGCCAAGGGGTTTTATGACGGCCTGACGTTTCATCGCGTGATTCCGCGCCTGGCGGCCGAGGCCGGCGACCCGAAGGGTGATGGCACGGGCGGCCCCGGCTATCATATCCGGGCGGAGTCCAGCCGGCATCGCCATGTGAACGGCGCGGTGGTCATGGCGCGCGACAGAAAGGGCGCGAAGGATTCCTCCGGCAGCCGTTTCTACATTGTTTATGGCGCGCATCCGCGCCTGGATGGCTACGACACCGTGTTCGGTCGTGTGGTGCGCGGCATGGATGTGGTGGATCGCATCACCCGGGGCACGGTGATGCGCAAGGTGACGGTGCTGCCGTAGCCAGCGCCTGAGGCCGTGCGCTAGGCGCGGCCGGCGCGCTTGCGTTCGTATTCCTTGAGCAGCCGCTTGCGCAGGCGGATGGACTTCGGCGTGATTTCCACCAGTTCATCCTCGGCGATGAACTCGATAGCCCGCTCCAGCGTGAGCTGCACGGGCGGGGTGAGATCGATGGCATCGTCCTTGCCGGCGGCGCGGATGTTGGTGAGTTTCTTGCCGCGCGTGGCGTTCACCACCAGGTCGTTCTCCCGCGCGTGGATGCCAATGATCATGCCCTCGTAGAGTTTCTCTCCGGGGCCGATGAACAGCTTGCCGCGCTCCTGAAGCTTCCACAATGCGAACCCCACCGCCTCGCCGGGCCCGTTGGAAATCAACACCCCGTTCGGTCGCCCGGGCAGCTCGCCGATGAACGGCCCCCAAGCGTGGAACACATGGTGCAGCACCCCCGTGCCGCGCGTGTCGGTCAGGAATTCGGACGTGTAGCCGATGAGCCCGCGGGTGGGGCAGATGAACTCAATGCGCGTCGTGCCGTCCGGATTGCTCTGCATGTGCGTCATTTCCGCGCCGCGCTTGCCCAGTTTCTCGATCACCGCGCCCTGATATTGTTCCTCCACGTCCACCGTCACGTGTTCGTAGGGCTCCTGCCGGGCGCCGCCCTCCTCGCGCACGATGACCGACGGACGCGATACGGCCATCTCGAAGCCTTCGCGTCGCATGTTTTCCAGCAGGATGCCGATGTGCAGCTCGCCGCGCCCCGACACCTTGTACACGTCGCCGGATTCGGTTTCCTCCACGCGCATGGCGACATTGGTGCGGATTTCGCGCATCAGCCGGTCGCGGATCTGGCGCGTGGTCACGAACTTGCCTTCCGTGCCGGCCAGGGGCGAGTTGTTGACATGAATCTCCATGGTCAGCGTGGGTTCGTCCACATGGATGACCGGCAGCGCCTTGGGTTTGTCCTTGTCCGCGATGGTTTCGCCGATGCTGATGCGTTCGATGCCGGCGACGGCGACGATGTCGCCGGCTTCGGCCTGCTCGATTTCCATGCGCTGGAGCCCCTGAAAACCCAGCACCTTCGTGATGCGCGCCGACGATTGGGAGCCATCGGCATGCAGCACGGCCACGTCCTGCCCCACGCGAACACGGCCATGCGCGATGCGGCCAATCACGATGCGCCCCACATAGTCGTCCCAGTCCAGCGTGGTGGCCAGCATTTGCAGCGGCGCTTCCGGGTCGCCTCCGGGTGCCGGCACATGCTCGATGATGGTGCGGAACAGGCATTCCATGTTGTCCGATGTTTCGTTCGGATCGAGCATCGCGTAGCCATTTTTGGCCGAGGCATACACGATGGGAAAATCGAGCTGTTCGTCGTTGGCGCCCAGCGCCGCGAACAGGTCGAAGGTCGCGTCCACGCAGGCGTCCGGATCGGCGCCTTCGCGGTCGATCTTGTTCACCACCACAATGGGGCGAAGCCCCAGGCCCAGCGCCTTGGAGAGCACGAATCGGGTTTGCGGCATCGGGCCTTCGGCGGCGTCCACCAGGAGCAGCACGCCATCGGCCATGTTCAGCGTGCGTTCGACCTCGCCGCCGAAGTCGGCATGGCCGGGCGTGTCCACGATGTTGATGCGCGTGTCGCCGTATTGCAGCGATGTGTTCTTGGCCAGAATCGTGATGCCGCGCTCGCGCTCCAGATCGTTGGAGTCCATCACCCGGCTTGCCACTTCGGCCCGGGGATCGAAGGCGCCGGATTGTTTCAGCAGTTCGTCCACCAGCGTGGTCTTGCCGTGATCCACATGGGCGATGATGGCGATGTTGCGCAGTGCTCGATTCATTGATCTGTTCCAGTATGGCTCGAATTGCCCGCCCCCGTGCGCGGGCGGGCGCGCATGGTAGCAGCGGGGCGGGCCAATGAAAGCAAAAAGCGGGAAAGCGCGGCCCGTGCCGACGCCGGAGAATGGATTTCATCCGGGCCGGGCGGAGTGTTAGCATGGTCGCATGCGATTCCGACTGGCGGGCGATTTCGAGCCGCGGGGCGACCAGCCGCGCGCGATTGCCGAGCTGGCGGCGGGCGTGCGCGAGGGGCGCAGGCATCAAACCCTGCTGGGCGTCACCGGTTCGGGCAAGACTTTCACGATGGCCTGCGTGATCGAGCAGGTGCAGAAGCCGACACTGATCCTCGCCCCGAACAAGACACTGGCCGCGCAGATCTACGGCGAGTTCAAGCAGTTCTTTCCGGACAACGCGGTCGAGTATTTCGTATCCTACTACGACTACTACCAGCCCGAGGCCTATGTGCCGCAGTCGGACACCTACATCGAGAAGGATTCCTCGATCAACGAACAGATCGACCGGATGCGCCATTCGGCCACCCGCGCGCTGCTGGAGCGCGAGGATGTGATCATCGTCGCGTCCGTCTCCTGCATCTACGGCCTGGGCAGCCCGGAAGCCTATGCGAACATGCTGCTGTATCTGGAGGTCGGGCGGGAGGCCGATCAGCGCGCGGCGATCGCCAAGCTGGTCGAGCTGCAATACGAGCGCAACGACACCGATTTCCACCGCGGCTGTTTCCGCGTGCGCGGCGATGTGCTGGAGGTGTTTCCGGCCCATGCCGAGGATTTCGCGGTGCGCATCGAGTTTTTCGGCGACGAGGTGGACGCCGTCAGCCGCTTCGATCCGCTCACCGGGCGGCGCATCGAGTCGCTGCACAAATACACCTTCTTCCCGAAATCGCATTTCGTGACCCCGCGCGATCAGCTTCTGCGCGCGATGGAGGCGATCCGCGCCGAGCTGGCCGAGCGCCTGGCCGAGCTGCACGACGCCGGCAAGCTGGTCGAGGCGCAGCGGCTGGAGCAGCGCACGATGTTCGATCTGGAGATGATTC
>CAYVBG010000156.1:0-4450 GCA_964449205.1 uncultured Zetaproteobacteria bacterium
GCATTATCTGCTGGCCGCGCTGTTGTGCATCGCCTCCAGCGAGCACCCCGTTTCGGGCCGACGGCTGGCAGAGATGATGCGCTGTCCCCGGCGCTATCTGGAGCCCGATCTTCAGGCGCTGACTGCTGCCGGAATCCTGGAATCGCGTCGGGGCGCGGGCGGCGGCTACCGCCTGGCCATGAATCCGCATCGCGTGTCCCTGGCGCTCATTCTGCGTTGCATGGACACACGTGTTCCGGCCCTGCCCGACAACACCTGCTCCCTGCTCGACCAGGTGGCCCGACCGGTGCTCGGCGAGCTGCGTCAGACCTGCCTGAACGCATTGACCGCGGTGACGCTGGCCAACTGCCTGGAACGGGCGCAAAAGGCAGGCCTGCTGTCGCATGCGGCCAGCGCCCCCAATTTCAGTATCTGATGCCCTCGCAGACACGCCTCGCGCCGCGGTGAGCCTCCACAACGCCGCCGGACTGCTCTGCCAGACGGCATTGTCCCTGCTGGAGGAACGCAGCCCTGCGTCGCTCCCCCGTCTCGCGGTCTTCCATGCCTGGCCGCATCCCCTGCTGGCCGATCTCGCCCGCCAGTGCAAGGACCTTCGCTTGTGGCAGCACCGGCGATCGCTGACGCTGGATCTGCACGCCTTGGGCCTGACCGCCGCCCCCTTGGGGAATGACGCTGCGGAAGAAACGCATGGCGAGGCGGATATGGCGCTGGTACTGGCGGTCGGCCAGCGCATGCAATCGCTGGGATGGGCGGCGGCGGCCATCGAAGCGTTGCGCCCGGACGGTCTCTTGCTGTTTTGCGCGCCAAATGAACTGGGCGCGCGTGGTTACGATCGGCGAATCGCCGCATTGGCGCCTCGGCTGGATACCCGCATCAAGGCCAAAAGCCGCTGCATCGTTTTCCGGAAAAGCGATATCCGGAACCCGAGCATACCGGCCCGATGGCGAGAAGAAGCTCGCCCGAAGCGCCAGCCTGACTCCGGCTTGTGGACACAGCCCGGCGTATTCGGTTGGGAGCGGACGGATGCGGGAAGCGCCTTGCTGGCCGCGCACATGCCGCGCAACCTGGCCGGGTTTGGCATGGATCTGGGCTGTGGAACAGGAATTCTGGCCTGTCATGCGGTGCGCATCTGTCCGGCTATTGCCGGCGTGCATCTGGTGGACGACGACGCCCTGGCGCTCGATTGCGCCCGCCGGAACCTGAACGCCCGCATACGCGCCCGATCGGCGGATATGACCGTCCACATCCACTGGCTGGACGCCACCCGCGACACCTTGCCGGGCGGACTGGACTGGGCACTGCTGAACCCGCCGTTTCATGCCGCGGGACGACGCAACACCGAACTGGGACAACGCATGATTCAGGCAGCCTGCCACAGCCTGCGGCCCGGAGGGCGGCTGCTGATGGTCGCCAACCGGAAACTCCCCTACGAAAACGTGCTGAACGCATCGCTCAGGCACTGGCGCACACTGCATGAAGGCGATGGCTTCAAGGCGATTGAAGGCTTCCGCTGACGCCGAAGCGTTCGGCCCGGACGTTCGCGCATGCTGCGGCATGCGCCGGAACGACGATCCGCCGACATGGGACAAGCCTGTGACATGGATTGCGATGAACGCAACGACTGCGCACGAAAAATGGTCGGGGTGAGAGGATTCGAACCTCCGGCCTTACCGTCCCGAACGGCACGCGCTACCAGGCTGCGCCACACCCCGATCTGTCCAGTCCTGCAAGGGCGCGCATCATAAGCAGGCCGCCAGTCCGACGCAAGCGCCCGTTGACGCCCGCAGCAATCCGGACCGACATTCCGCCCCAACCCGCCATCATCGACCGGCCCCGCGTCAGAACGGACGCCGGGCCGAAAAATCCGCCAGACGCTCCAACAAACGGCGTGTTTCCGCCTCGCCATGCTCCGGCAGCGCCCGCCGGGCGCGCGCCGCATACTCCGCCGCGGTCGCCAGGCAATGTTCCACACCGCCCGCTGCCTGCACGGCCCGCCGCACCTGTTCGCGTTCGTCCGCCGCATAGCCGCCCCGTTCGGCGATGCGTTCCACCAGCGCCGCCAACTCCCCATCCCGGGACATCGCATGCACCAGCGGCAGGGTGATCTTGCCCTCTTCCAGATCATGCCCCACCGGCTTGCCCACGGCGTTCGCCTCCGCTGCGTAGTCCAACACATCGTCCATGAGCTGAAAGGCCACGCCCAGACACATGCCATACTCCGCCATGCGCCGGATGGTCGACGCATCCTGATCGGACAGGCGCGCGCCGATCTCGGCTGCGGCCGAAAACAGCACCGCCGTCTTGCGTTCGACGACCTCCAGATATTCCGCCTCGGTCATCTCCAGATGAAACGTGCGCACCAATTGCAGCACTTCGCCCTCTGCCAGGGTGTTGGAAACACCGGCCAGCAGGCGCAGGATCTCCATGTCGCCTTGCGCGACCATCATCTCGAAAGCGCGCGAAAACAGAAAATCCCCCACCAGCACACTGGCCTGATTGCCCCACACGCCATTGGCCGAGGGCGCGCCCCGCCGCATGTCGGACTCATCCACCACATCGTCATGCAACAGTGACGCGGTGTGCAGAAACTCCACCACCACCGCCAACGGCACATGCCCGTCGCCCGCATAACCGAACAGCCGCGCCGACAGCAAGCACAGTAACGGACGCAAACGCTTGCCGCCGGCATCCACAATGTAGTTGCCAATGGCCGGAATCATGGTCACATCGGTGGACAGTTGCTCACGAATGCAACGATCCACCGCCTCCATGTCGGCGGCGCACAGCCGCGCGGCCTTGGCAAGCGGATGATCTCCGGATGGCATCGTGGACAGGTTCACCGCGCGCATCGTAGGCGCGCGCGCAAACAGGTCAACACTCAACACGACCATCCAACATCGGTATGATGGCCGCATGGAAGTCGTTCTGGCCTCGCGATCGCCCCGCCGGCGCATGTTGCTGTGCTCTGCCGGACTGTCGGTGCGGGTGCATCCGGTGCACGTGGATGAATCCCTGCGGAACGGCGAAACCGCACGCGATGCAGTGATGCGGCTGGCGCGCGCCAAGGCAACCGCATTCCACGACGGTCATGAGGCATGTCCCGACCTGCCCGTCATCGCCGCCGACACGCTGGTATCGGTGGATGACAAACCGCTGGGCCAACCCCGAACGCTGGATGCGGCCCGTGCCATGCTGCGGCGTCTCTCCGGCCGTGAACATCAAGTGTTCACCGGTGTTTGCGTGCTCTGGCGCGGCCGGTTCGCGGAAGGCGTCGCCCGCACCGATGTCCGGTTTGTCGAACTCGACGACGCCATGCTGGATGCGTGGCTGGCCCACAACGAGGTGATGGACAAGGCCGGCGCCTATGAAATCCAGGGAGGCGGCGCCAGCTTCGTGTGCGGCGTGGACGGGCCGCTGGACAATGTCATCGGTCTGCCGGTGGCCTTGGTCTTTCGCCTGCTGGCGGAGGTGAACGCCACATGAGTGCCGAACTGCTGGTCAATGTCACGCCGTTCGAAACCCGCATCGCACGGGTGGAAAACGGGCGCGCCGAAGAGGTTTACATCGAACGCGAACGCGAACGGGGCCTTCGCGGCAATATCTACAGTGGTCGCGTCCAGCGCGTTTTGCCCGGCATTCAAGCCGCTTTCGTGGACATCGGCCTGCCGCGCGCGGGATTCCTGTACGCCGGCGACATCGCCATCCCCGAACGCGACGATCTCGCGCCACCCGACGAAACCGGCAACGAGGGCGCGGATCCCGTGGAGCCCGGCCTGAATGCGGAGAATGGTGGCAAAGGGCGTCGGGCCATTCCAAACATTGCCAGCCTGTTGCGGGAAAGCCAGCAGGTCACGGTGCAGGTGTCCAAAGACCCCATCGCTTCCAAGGGACCCCGATTGACCACCCTGATCAGCCTCGCCGGACGCTATCTGGTTTATCTGCCCAACTTCAATCATGTGGGCATCGCCCACCGCATCGAGGACGCCGAGGAACGCGAGCGATTGCGTGAAATCGGGCATGCGCTGAAACCCGACCAGGGCGGCCTGATCATCCGCACCGTGGCCGAAGGCCGGCACCTGCACGAACTGGAACAGGACATGCGCTTCTTGCTGCGATTGTGGAACGACATCGAACAGCGCCTCACCCATGCCGCGCCCGGCTCACTGGTGCACAAGGAACTGAACCTGTATCTGCGCGTGATGCGCGATTTCGTGGACGACGACATCGAGAAAATTCACGTGGATTCGAAGGATGCCTACGAACGCATGATGTCGTTCGCCAAACGCTTCATGCCGGATATCGCCAAACGCCTGTACTATTACCCGGGCGAACGTCCCATTTTCAATGTCTATGGTGTCGAGGAGGAAATCAACCGGGCCCTGAAACGCCGCGTCGCAACACGCTTGATTTCTCAATCCAATTCTATATCCAGTCGCGCCGTCTTGATATC
>CAYVBG010000157.1:0-4413 GCA_964449205.1 uncultured Zetaproteobacteria bacterium
AGATGGGCGGCATGGGCGGCCTGCTGAAGATGCTGCCCGGCGTGAAGCTGCCCGAGGCGGCGCTGGCGCAGATGGACGACAAGCCCATTCGCCGCATGCAGGCGATGGTGTATTCGATGACGCCGAAGGAACGGCGTTATCCGAAGATCATCAATGGCAGCCGCAAGAAGCGCATTGCGGCGGGCGCGGGCGTGAGCGTGCAGGAACTGAACCAGATGCTCAAGCAGTTTGCGCAGATGCAGAAGATGATGAAGAAGATGAAAGGCGGCAAGGGCAAGCGAATGCTGGCGCAGATGGCGGGTCGCCTTGGCGGCATGGGAGGCGGCATGCCGCCGGGAATGCCTGGAATGTGAAACCGCCCGGCAGGGTCGAACGTTTGCTTGCCCGGCGCAGGCCGCGCGTCTATAGTGCGCCGCCTGATTTTCTGGAGGTGTTGATTCGATGGCAACCGTGATTCGTTTGCAGCGCGGCGGGCGCAAGAAACGGCCGTTCTATTCCGTGGTGGTGATGGATTCGCGCAACCGCCGCGATGGCGCGTTCATTGAGAAGCTGGGGTATTTCGACCCCTGCCGTGAGCCGGATGTGATTGAGCTGGATCTGGAACGGGTTCGCGCCTGGACGGATCAGGGCGCTCAAGTGTCGCCGCGTGTGGCCAGCCTGATCCGGCGCGTGGAGAATCCGGAACTGGCCGGACAGGCGCGCGCGAAGGCCGAGGACAAGGCGGCGAAAGAGGTTGCGACCGCTGAGGCTGCGGCCGATGCCCCGGAGGACGAGGCGGAGGCCCCCGAATCGGCGGATGCGACCGCGGCGACCGTTGCCGGGGATGAGGAGCAGGCCGACGGCTGAGCGGTTTCTCCATATCGGCGAGATTTTGCGTCCGCACGGACTCACGGGCGCCGTAACGGTGTATTCGCATACCCGGCCTGCCATCGGCATCGCCGGGTATTCTTTTTGGTGGCTGGGGGATGCGCCGGAAGACGCGTGCCGCTATCGGGTGGCGCGGTGTTGGCGGCATGGCCGGCGCATCCTGGCTTGCCTGGAAGGCGTGGATGATGTGGAGGGCGCCGGGGCGCTGCGGGGGTTGAAGGTCTGGATTCCCGCCGACGAGGTGGCACTCGACGAGGATGAATACCTGTGGGCCGATTTGATTGGGTGCGAGGTTGTTCGCGAGGATGGACGGCCGCTCGGGCAGGTGATCGCGTTGTCTGATTTTGGCGCGCAGGACATTCTTCGCGTGCGCGGCGTGGATGATGCCGGCCATCGGGGGGAGTGGATGCTGCCGTTTATCGAGGATGTCATCGTGGATGTGGATGCTGGCGCGCGACGCATCGTTGTGCGTTTGCCGGAAGGGATGGAGGCATGTTTCACGCCCGGATCCTGACGCTGTTTCCGGAGTTCTTCGATTCACCGCTGGCGTGTTCGATTCCGGCGCGGGCGATTGCGGCCGGCCATGTGCGGGTGGAGTGCATCCAAATACGCGATTTCACCACCGACAAGCATCGCACCGTGGATGATGCGCCCTATGGTGGCGGTCCCGGCATGGTGCTCAAGCCCGAACCAGTGGTGGCGGCCATCCGCGAGGCTCGCCGGCGGCACCCGCAAACGCGGGTGGTGATGCTTGATCCGGGTGGCCGGCGTTTCACTCAGGATGTGGCGCTCGAGTATGCGGCGCTGAGCGGCATGACGCTGCTGTGCGGGCGGTATGAGGGGTTTGATGCGCGCGTGCGCGATTATGTGGACGAGGAACTGTCGCTGGGCGATTATGTGCTCTCCGGCGGCGAACCGGCGGCGCTGTGCGTGCTGGATGCGGTGATCCGTCTGTTGCCCGGGGTGCTGGGCAGTCCGGAATCGGCGGTGCTGGATTCGTTCAGCGAGGACGGTATTCTCGATTGGCCGCATTATACCCGACCGGAGGTGTTTGAAGGCAAGCGTGTGCCGGAGGTGTTGCTTTCGGGCAACCATGCGGACATCAAGGCGTGGCGGTGCGAGCAGGCGCGGTTGCGATCGCTGGCGCGCGCGCGTCGCGCCCGAAAAAAGAGAGAGTCCGGGGGTTGAAAACCGGTCTCGTCGGCCCCACAGTCCATCCAGTCCGCGTGCATCGCGGCCGAATCCAATCTGGCATCATCAGGAGTTTTTCAATTGGGCAAGAAGAAGACAGGCAAGGACAAGGCCGCAGCGGATGCTCCGGCGCCGCACGACCGGGAAGAGCGCGCCGCGGACGGGGCTGAAGGCGCGGCCGCGGAGGCGCCAGCGGATGATCAGGCGCTGAAGGCAGCGCGGGAGGAGATTGAGCGGCTGAAGGATCAGTTGCTGCGTGCGCATGCCGAGATGGACAATCTGCGCAAGCGCACCGAGCGGCAGATCGAAGACGCGCGCAAGTACGCCATTGAGAAGTTTGCGCTGGCCTTGCTGGATGTGGTGGACAATCTGGAGCGGGCGCTGGCCGTGGAAGAAGGCAACGAGGCTGCGCTGCGCGAGGGTTTGCGGATGACGCTGGATGCCTGGCATGCGGTGATGCGCAAGTTTGAAATGGAACGGATTGACGCAGTGGGCCAGCCCTTTGATCCGCATCATCACGAGGCATTGTCGCACATGCCGTCGAACGAACATCCCGAAGGCGTGGTGGCGGCACAACATGTGGCGGGCTACACACTGAGCGGGCGGTTGTTGCGGCCGGCGCGGGTGCTGGTGTCGTCCGGCTTGCCCGGGGAGAGCGCCGGCAAGGAAGAACAATCCGGCAAAACGCGGGAAGAGGCTTGAAACGTTTCATGTTCGCCCCCATAGAGTGTGAGCGCGAAACGAACAGGACAGAATGACAACAAACCAATCCACGGGAGAAACGGCATGGCGAAGGTAATTGGCATTGACTTGGGCACCACGAACTCATGTGTGGCCGTGATGGAAGGCGACAAGGCGAAGGTGATTCCGAACAGCGAGGGGGACAACACCACGCCCTCAATGGTGGCGTTCACGAAGGAGGGCGAGCGGTTGGTCGGCGCACCCGCGAAGCGCCAGATGGTGACCAATCCGGACAACACCTTCTACGCGGTCAAGCGGTTGATCGGGCGCAAGTACGACTCGGAGGAAGCCAGGCATCACCGCGAGTTGGTGTCTTACAAGGTGGTCGCGGCCGAGAACGGCGATGCCTGGGTGGAGTCGGACGGCAAGAAGATGAGCCCGCAGGAGATCTCCGCCATCGTGTTGCAGAAGATGAAGCAGACAGCGGAGGATTATCTGGGCGAGGATGTCAAGGACGCGGTCATCACCGTGCCGGCCTATTTCAACGATTCACAACGCCAGGCGACCAAGGATGCCGGCGCGATCGCCGGTCTGAATGTGCTGCGCATCATCAACGAGCCGACTGCGGCGGCGCTGGCCTATGGCCTGGACAAGACCGAGGAGAACCACCTGATCGCGGTCTATGATCTGGGCGGCGGCACGTTCGATATCTCGATTCTGGAGATCGGCGATGGCGTGTTTGAGGTGAAGTCCACCAATGGCGATACCTTCCTGGGGGGCGAGGACTTCGACCAGCGCATCATCCAGTATCTCGCCGACGAATTCAAAAAGGAGCACGGCGTTGACCTGACGGCCGACAAGCTGGCGCTGCAGCGGCTGAAGGAGGCCGCCGAGAAGGCGAAGATCGAGCTGTCTTCCAGCGCGCAAACCGAAGTGAACCTGCCGTTCATCACGGCGGATGCCAGCGGGCCCAAGCACCTGCTGATCAAGCTCACGCGCGCCAAGTTCGAGAGCATGGTCGAAGATCTCGTGGATCGCTCGCTGGAGCCTTGCCGTCAGGCGCTGAAGGATGCCGGCGTTTCTGCCTCCGACATCCACGAAGTGGTGCTGGTCGGTGGCCAGACACGCATGCCCCTGGTGCAGAAGAAGGTGGCCGAGTTCTTTGGCAGGGAACCGCATAAAGGTGTGAATCCCGACGAGGTGGTGGCCATCGGCGCGGCGATCCAGGGCGCGGTGCTGACCGGCGACGTGAAGGATGTGCTGCTGCTCGATGTCACGCCGCTGAGCCTGGGCATTGAGGTTGAGGGCGGTTTGTTTGCCAAGATCATCGAGAAGAACACGACCATTCCGACCAAGAAGAGCCAGATCTTCACCACCGCGGCGGACAACCAGACGGCGGTGACCATCAAGGTGGCCCAAGGCGAGCGGGATATCTTCGCGCACAACAAGCTGCTCGGTGTGTTCAATCTCGAAGGTATCGCGCCGGCGCCGCGTGGCGTGCCGCAGATTGAGGTGACCTTCGATATCGATGCCAATGGCATCTTGCACGTGCACGCGAAGGACAAGGGCACGAACAAGGAGGCGTCGATCCGCATCGAGGCGGGCTCCGGCCTGTCCGAGGAGGAGATCGAGCGCATGAAGAAGGACGCCGAGGCGCATGCCGAGGAGGATCGC
>CAYVBG010000158.1:0-4370 GCA_964449205.1 uncultured Zetaproteobacteria bacterium
AACGCGTCCCCGCATCGCAAGCGATCCGCACCCGCAGTCCACGGGTATTTCGTGCAGTTGGGCGCGTTCCGGAATCAAACCCGCGCCCGTGCGCTGATGGCACGGTTGAAATCCCTTGGCTGGCGCGTTCACCTGCAACCCAAGTCCGACCAGCTGCACGCTGTCATGGTCGGCCCCTGGCCGAAACAGAAAAGCGCCCGAAAGGCGCGCGGGCGTTTGCGCCAGCAGGGATTTTCCGGTTTCGTGCTGAAGCGGTGATGCCGGATGCTGTGGCCACCATGGCCACCGTGAATCGCGCCTGCGTCGCCGCCGGACACCCGCTCACCGCCGAGGCGGGAGCCGAAATCCTGCGTGCCGGCGGCAACGCCGTGGATGCCGCATGCGCCGCCGCGGCCATGTCGTTCATCGCCGAACCGGTGCTCACCGGCGCAGGCGGCGGCGGATTCATGCTGATTTACTTGCCAAACGGCAAAGCCATACTGCTCGACGGTTTCGCCCGCATGCCGGGCGCGCGCATCGAATCCGTGCCGGAGCCGGACTTCCGCGCCATCCCGGTGGATTTCGGCGACACCGTGCAGACCTTCCACATCGGTCGCGCCTCCGTAGCCACGCCGGGATTGATGAAGTTGTTGTTCGAGGCCAATCGGCGACTCGGGCGCATGCCGATGCGCGAGGTGCTGGCGCCGGCGATGGCGGCCGCGCGCGAGGGTGTGAGGCTCCATGCCTTGCAGGCCAAATTCATGCATCTGCTCTCGCCGATCCTCGAGGCCGAGCCTGAAAGCCGGCGTCTGCATGCGCCTTCGGGCGGGTTGCCCGGCCCCGGCGACCGCTTCCGCAATCCCGAACTGTCCGCCATGCTGGAGTTGCTGGCGCTGGATGGCGTGGACGAGATGTATCGCGGCGACCTGGCGCGCGCAATCGTGAATGCGATCGAGATGCGCGGCCCCTTGACGATGCGCGACATGGAAGACGTGGATGCGCGCCCGCGTTCTCCCCTGCGCGTCCGACTGTTCGGCGGCGAACTGCTGACCAATCCCCCTCCCTCGGCGGGCGGAACACTGATCGCCTTCTCCCTTCGGCTGTTCGAGGAGCTGCGTGCCGCGGAGCGAAGCGAGCCTGTGGCCATCCTGCTGGCGGAAACCATGCGAGCGGCTGGTGCCCTGCGCGCGAAAATCCTGTCCGCGCGGCCTTCCGGCACCGCGCCGCTTGACGATACAGAGATCATGAAATGGTTGAGCTATATTATTCAACATCTTGATAAAAAAGACGTTTCCGGGTCTGAGAATGAACCATCCGATCGCAACGGCAGCACCACCCACATCAGTGTGCTGGATCGGAGCGGCATGGCGGTTTCCCTGACGGCCAGCAATGGCGAGGGATCGGGCATCGTGGTTCCGGGCACCGGTATCCACCTGAACAACATGCTGGGCGAGGAGGACATCAACCCCGATGGATTCCACCGCCTGCCGCCCGCCGCCACCCTGCCTTCGATGATGGCGCCTTCGGTGCTCCTGCTGGATGGACGCCCGGCGATGATATTAGGCAGCGGCGGTTCGAACCGGCTGCGCGGCGCCATCATGCAGGCGCTGCTTCGCCACGTGGTGGAAGACGCGCCTGTCGACGCCGCCGTGACCGCCCCGCGCCTCCATTTCGAAAACCGGGTGCTGGACGCCGAGCCCGGATCGCTGGGCGAAACCGAAGCAGCCATGGCCCGGGCGCTGGGCTGGCGCGTGCGTCACTGGCGCGAGAGTTCCGTGTATTTCGGCGGTGTCCATGCGATTGCTGTGGATGCTGGCGGGCATGTCAGCGCGGCGGGCGATCCCCGTCGCGGCGGCGCGGTGGCATGGGCGTGACAACGGCCATGAAACCGGATATGCGGCCGGTTCGCGCCGTCATCGCGCTGGGCGGCAACCTGGGCGACGTGCCCGCCGCCTTTGCCGGGGCGCGGGCCATGCTGGACACATTGGAAGGTACGGATGTCCTCGCCATCTCGCCATGTTATGTATCTCCGCCGCTGGGGCCGCCCGGCCAGCCGGATTATCGCAATGCCGTGCTGATGGTGCGCACCCGCCTGTCGCCGCACGCCCTGCTCGAATGCCTCCAGCGCATCGAACATGCCTGGGGCCGCACGCGTTCGGGGGAGCGCTGGGGGCCGCGAACGCTTGATCTCGATCTCATCGCCCATCACGATGCCGTCATGCGAACCGCATCCCTGACGCTTCCCCACCCGCGCATGCACAAGCGCATGTTTGTGCTGCAACCGCTGTGCGACATCTGGCCGGAGTGGCGGCACCCCTGGCTGAAGCGCACGGCGCGGGAACTGATGGACGCCTTGCGCATGGCGGGGGCGTCGATGTTGCCGCCGGGCTCGCCGTGGTGATGCCCGCATGACGCGCCCGCCCCCTTTTCGGCACATCGCCATCGAAGGCCCGATCGGCGTGGGCAAGACCACGCTGGCCCGGGCGATGGCCGACCGGCTGGGCGCGGCCATGTGTCTGGAACGCATCGACGACAATCCGTTTCTGGAGCTGTTCTACGACGATCCGGAACGGCATGCGCTCTCGGTGCAGCTGTCGTTCCTGTTCTCCCGCCTGCAACAATGGCAAGAGTTGCAGCAGCAGGAGCTCTTTCACCAAATGCTGGTCAGCGACTACATCTTCGCCAAGGATCGTCTGTTTGCAACCATCACCTTGAGCGATGCGGAACTGGCGCTTTACGACAAGGTGTTGCGCGCCGTGGCCGTGGATCTGCCGCGACCGGACCTGGTCGTTTACCTGCAATCGGCGCCGGAGATCATCATGCGGCGCATCCGGCGTCGCGGACGCGGTTTCGAACGACGCCTCACCGACGACTACCTGAAGCGCGTCATCGCCGCCTATGACCACTTCTTCTTCCATTACCACGACACGCCGCTGTTGATCGTGCAGACCGACCGGCTGAACTTCGCCGACCGGCCGGAAGACATCGACGCGCTGATTGCGCGCATCGGCGCCATGCGTTCCGGCACGGAGTTCTGGGCCGACCTCTCCGGAGACACCGTCGCGCGCCCATGACGCAGACCCCCGCCCCGTGCTACCATCCGCCCCCATCCCGACAATGGAGTGACGCATGGCAGGACACAGCAAATGGGCGAATATTCAGCACCGCAAGGGCGCGCAGGATGCCAAGCGGGCCAAAATCTTCACTCGCCATATTCGCGAAATCACGGTGGCGGCGCGCATGGGCGGCCCCGACCCGGAGGCGAATCCCCGCCTGCGGGCGGCCATCGCCGCGGCCAAGAGCGTCAACATGCCCAAGGACAATATCGAGCGAGCCATCGCGCGCGGCGCCGGCGGCGGCGAAGGCGCGAACATCGAGGAAGTGCGCTACGAAGGCTACGGTCAGGGCGGTGTGGCGATTCTGGTGGACTGCATGACCGACAACCGCAACCGCACGGTCTCCGACGTGCGCTCGGCCTTCAGCAAGGGTGGCGGCAGCATGGGCGAGACCGGCTGCGTGTCCTGGATGTTCCATCAGAAGGGATTGTTCGTATTCAACCGCGATGAAACAGACGAGGACACCGTGATGGAAGTCGCGCTGGAGGCCGGCGCCGAGGATGTGCAGGACAAACCCGAGGAAGGCGTGATTGAGGCCACCTGCGCTCCGGCCGACTTTCCCGCCGTGCAGGAAGCGTTCGAAACCGCCGGGTTGAAACCGGACGTGGCCGAAATCTCGTGGATTCCCGAAAACACCGTGCATGTGGAAGGCGAGAACGCCGAAAAGCTGCTGAAACTCATCGAGCGGCTGGAAGACCTGGACGACGTGCAGCATGTGTATGCCAACTTCGACATCGACGATGCGGAAATGGAGCGTCTGACAGGCTGATGCGCATCATGGGGGTGGATCCGGGCTCGCGGCGAACCGGCTACGGCGTGATCGAAGCCGGGCGGGGCAGGCTGCGCTGGCTGGCGCACGGCGTCATCGCCACCGGCACGGGCGCGTTCACCGAGCGTCTGGCCCGGCTGTTCACCGAACTCTCGGTGCAAATCAGGCAGCACCGGCCGGAGGCCGTGGCCATGGAAGATGTGTTCATGGCGCGCAATGCGGCATCCGCGCTGAAGCTCGGACAGGCGCGCGGCGCGCTGATCGCCGCCTGCGCGCAGGCGGGGCTTCCTGTCGCCGCCTACTCGCCCGCTGCGGTCAAGCAGGCCGTGACCGGCTTTGGCCGCGCCGAGAAGGGGCAGATCCAGCACATGGTCCAATTGTTGCTCGCGCCTTCCACGCCCGCACCCGAAGACGCGGCTGATGCTCTGGCGGTGGCGATCTGCCATGCCAATCACACCCCCGGCGACCGGCGCATGGCCGGGCCAACGGCGCTGCGCGGATGATCG
>CAYVBG010000159.1:0-4347 GCA_964449205.1 uncultured Zetaproteobacteria bacterium
ATCCGCCACGATGAGAAAATAGCCGGGGAATCCCATCTGCTCGATGACATCGAGCTCGAAATCCAGCCGTCTGGCGTATTCTTCCCGCGATGCGTTCGGGCTTCCGGCAACAATGGCCCGCCAGCGTTCTTCCAGGCCATCGTGCGCCTGCCGGCGCAGGTATTCCGTCAAATCCATATCGCCGGGCGGGCGGAAATCCGGCAATTGATACCGGCCGAACTGCAAATCCACATTGCAGCGCCGGGCGATGTAGAGCGTATTGTCCAGCGCCTCGGGCACATCTTCGAACAACTCGCGCATTTCCTCCCACGACTTCAGGTAATGCTCCGGCGTGTAATGGCTCTCCACCTCGCCCAGCAAGCGACCGGCGCGAATGGCCAGCATGGCCTGGAAAGCATGAAAATCGTCCCGCGCCAGAAAATGAGCGTTGTTCGTCGCCACCAGCGGAATATCCAGCCCGCGCGCCAGCTCGATGAGCTGGCGGTTCAGCGCCTCCTGACCGGCGATGCCCTGTCGCTGCAACTCAATGAAGAAATGATGATTCGGGAAGATATCGCGGAACTCCAGCGCCGCCTGACGCGCCAGATCCGCATGTCCATGACGCAAATGGCGCTCAATCTCGCCATTCCAGCCCGAAGAGAGCGCAATCAACCCCCGCCCGTATTCGCGCAGCAGCGCCTTGTCCACCCGCGGCTTGTAATAAAAACCTTCCAGATAGCCGATGGAGGTCAGTTTCATCAGATTCTGCCAGCCATGACTGTTGCAAGCCAGCAACAGCAGTTGCGGATACTCCGGCCCGCGCGGCCCTGCCGCGACCTTCCGGCGATGGTCGTCGCAGAGAAACACCTCGCAGCCCAAAATCGGCTTCACCCCTCGCCGCATCGCCTCGGCATAAAATTCCACCGCGCCAAACAGGTTGCCATGATCGGTCAGGGCGATGGCCGGCATCCGCATCTCCACCGTCCGATCCAGCAACTCCTGCACGGACATCGTGCCCGCCAGCAACGAAAAATCGGAATGCGCATGCAGGTGAACAAACGGGGCAAATCGCATGCGCCCAGCCTAGCATCCCGCGCCCGCGGGCGGAATCCCGCGGTGCGCCGCCCTTCCCTTTCGTCATTTTGAGACTATGCTTCGCATCCTTGCTTTCACAGGGGTGATTCAACATGGATATGGACGTTCGCAAGGTGGCCATGCTGGCGCGCATCCGGCTGACCGACGCCGAGGCCGGCGAGCTCGGCCCGCAGCTTGAGCGCATCGTCGGCTATGTGCGGCAGCTCGGCGAAATCGACACCGCCGATGTGCCGCCCACCGCGCATCCGCATGACGCACCGATGCCCCTGCGCGCCGACGCGGTGACCAACGGCAACCGCCGCGAGGCGTTGCAGTCTTGCGCGCCGGCGGTCGAATCCGGGCTGTATGTCGTGCCGAAGGTGATCGAGTGATGGCGGCGGACTTCTCTCCCTTCTCCTCCCTGACCGAACTGAAGCGCCTTCTGGACGCCGGCGAAATCCGCGCGGTCGAACTCGTCCGCGCCTTTCTCGACCGCATCGAGGCGAACAACGATCAACTCAACGCCTTCGTCCATCTGGACGCCGCGCACGCGCTCGAACAGGCCGAATCCAGCGACGCCCGCCGCGCAAAAGGCGAGGCGCGCGCGCTCGAAGGGCTGCCTGTCGCCGTCAAGGACATCTTCTGCACGCAGGACGGCCCCACCACCTGTTGCTCGCGCATTCTCGAAGGCTTTCACGCGCCATACGACGCCCATGTGATCACGCGGCTGAAGGAAGCCGGCGCGGTGCTCCTGGGCAAGACGAACATGGACGAGTTCGCGATGGGCTCCTCGAACGAAACCAGCGCCTTCGGCCCCTGCCGCAACCCGTGGGACGCCAGCCGCATCCCCGGCGGTTCCTCCGGCGGCTCGGCGGCGGCGGTCGCGGCGGGGCTTGCGCCGGCGGCGCTCGGCACCGACACCGGCGGCTCCATCCGCCAGCCCGCGGCGCTCACCAGCATCACCGGCATGAAGCCGACCTACGGGCGCGTTTCCCGGCGCGGCATCATCGCCTTCGCCTCCTCGCTCGATCAGGCCGGCCCGATGACCCGCACCGTGCGGGACACGGCGATGCTGGCCGCCGCCATCAGCGGGCACGACCCGGCCGACGCGACCAGCGTGGCCGATGCGCCCGGCGTGGACTGGCTCGCCGCCTGCGAGACGCGCGACATGAAGGGGCTGAAGATCGGCAAGCCGCGCGAGTATTTCGTGGACGGCATGGACGCCGATGTGCGCGAGGCGGTGGAAGCCGCGCTCGCCCGCTGCGCCGAACTGGGCGCGCAGATCGTGGATATCTCGCTGCCGCACACCGAGGCCGCCGTCGCCGCCTATTATGTGATCGCGCCATCCGAGGCCAGCGCCAACCTCGCCCGCTACGACGGCGTGCGTTTCGGCCGCCGATGCGATGCGCCGCGCGATCTGAACGACCTGTATGCGCGCACGCGCGACGAAGGCTTCGGCGCCGAGGTCAAGCGCCGCATCCTGACCGGCGCGTTCGCGCTCTCCTCCGGCTATTACGACGCCTACTACATTCAGGCGCAAAAGGTGCGCACATTGATCCGCCGCGATTTCACCCGGGCCTTCGAACAGGTGGATGTGATCGCCACGCCGACCAGCCCGACACCGGCCTGGAAGCTGGGCGAGCGCACCGACGATCCGCTGACCATGTATCTGGCCGATGTGTTCACGATCGCGGTGAACCTGGCCGGATTGCCCGCGCTGTCGCAGCCCTGCGGCTTTGTCCGCCGGGACGGGGCCGATCTGCCTGTCGGCCTGCACTGGATCGCGCCGGCCTGGCGGGAGGATGCGCTGCTGGCCGCCGCCGCGGCCTATGAATCCGCCACGGACTGGAGCGAATGCGCGCCGGCGGCGTTCGGCGGGCAGGGAGGCCGCGCATGAGCTGGGAAGTCGTCATCGGACTGGAAGTGCATGTCCAGATCAACACGAACACCAAGGCCTTCTGCGGCTGCTCCACGGCCTTCGGCGCGGAGCCGAACACCCAGACCTGCCCGGTCTGCCTCGGCATGCCGGGGCAGTTGCCGGTATTGAACATGGTCGCGGTCGAAAAAACCGTGCTCACCGGCCTTGCGATCGACGCGACGATCAACCTCGAATCCCGCTTCGACCGCAAGAACTATTTCTACCCTGATCTGCCCAAGGGCTACCAGATCAGCCAGTTCGCGATTCCGCTGGTCGAGCACGGGCATCTGACGATCCCGACCAGGGACGGCGAGAAGCGCATCGGCATCACCCGCATCCACATGGAGGAAGACGCCGGCAAGAGCCTGCACGAAGGCCTGGCGGGCGTATCGCACATCGACCTGAACCGCTCCGGCGTGCCATTGATGGAGATCGTGTCCGAACCGGACATGCGCAGCGCCGATGAGGCCGTGGCCTGGCTGAAACAACTGCATCAGCTGGTGCGATTCCTCGATGTGTCCGATGCCGACATGGAGAAGGGGCAGTTCCGCTGCGATGCGAATGTATCGGTGCGCCGGCCGGGCGAACCGCTCGGCACGCGCACCGAGCTGAAAAACCTGAACTCGTTCCGCTTCATCAAGCAGGCCATCGAATACGAAGTCGAGCGCCAGATCGAGCTGATCGAGGACGGCGGCCGCGTGGTGCAGGAAACGCGGCTGTTCGACTCGGCGAAGGGCGAGACCCGCTCGATGCGCGGCAAGGAAGAGGCGCACGACTACCGCTACTTTCCCGATCCCGACCTGCCGCCGTTGCGCCTGTCGCAAGCGCAGGTGGACGCGATTCGCGCCGGCATGCCGGAGTTGCCCTCGCAAATGCGCAAGCGTTTCGAAACCGAATACGGCCTTTCCGCCTACGATGCCGATGTGCTCACCCAAACCCGCGAACTGGCCGCATGGTATGAAGCGCTGGTCGGCGCGCATCCGGCCGATCCCAAGCGCTGCGCGAACTGGCTGGCCAACGAACTGCTGGGCCGGCTGAAGGAGCGCGGGCTGGACATCAGCGCCTCGCCGGTGACGCCGCAGCGGCTGGCCGGCCTTCTGGAGCGCATCGCGGATGCGACCATCTCCGGCAAGATCGCCAAGGATGTGCTGGATGCAATGCTCGACACCGGCGAGGAGGCCGACGCGATCATCGAGGCCAAGGGGCTCAAGCAGGTCACCGACACCGCCGAGATCGACGCGATGATCCGGCAGGTGATGGAGGCCAATCCCGAGCAGGTGGCGCAATACCGCGCCGGCAAGGAGAAGCTGCTGGGCTTCTTCGTCGGGCAGGTGATGAAGGCCAGCCGCGGCAAGGCCAATCCGGGGCTGGTCAAC
>CAYVBG010000160.1:0-4346 GCA_964449205.1 uncultured Zetaproteobacteria bacterium
AACAATGAGCATAAAAAGCATTCCTCTGTTTCTTTCACGAGAGAAACCCATTGCTATTCAATGAGTTGCAAGATTTCTCGGGTTTTGGCACGTCCTGTGTTTTCAGAAAGGCGCAGGGCCGAGGGCCCCGGACATTTGAATCAAACTGGAGGCAACACATGAAGCAAACAAAATGGATGGCGGTGGCCATGGCCGGCTTGTTGGGCCTTGCGGCGCTGCCGGGCCGGGCGACGGCGGATGGACTCTCCGATGTGTCGGTGAGCGGCGATATCGGCGTGGTCAGCCAGTACGTGTGGCGCGGCCTGCCGCAGAGCATCGACGCCAATGGGGCGTCCAATCCGGCCGTGCAGGGCGATGTCAGCCTGGGGCTGGGAGGACTGAGCATCAGTGGATGGTTCTCCAACTCCTATCCGTCTCCCGCGCCACAGACAGCGAACAAGACGGTCACCGAGTTCGACTGGACGCTGGATTACTCCGGCAATGTGGGCAATGTCGGTTATTCTGTCGGCGGCATCTATTACACCTATCTCTATGACTCAGCGTCGAACTTTGCCGAGCTGTATGCCGGTGTGTCTTACGATGCCGTGGTCAGTCCGTCCGTGACGGTGTATTACAACCCGAAGGACTCGCACAACAAGCTCTACCT
Source organism: uncultured Zetaproteobacteria bacterium (assembly GCA_964449205.1). Taxonomy (GTDB): domain Bacteria; phylum Pseudomonadota; class Zetaproteobacteria; order Mariprofundales; family Mariprofundaceae; genus JALVTX01. The sequence continues at coordinate 647 of CAYVBG010000160.1, forward strand.
GGCGGGCGACACCTGGATTGATGTTGGCCTGTCGTCCTCGCTTGGAGGGTTCGATCTTTCGGCCACGGCTTCGTGGGCCATCTGGAAGAAGGATGCGGTGAAGCGAGCCGAGACCGTCACCGGCTCGCTGAAGAGCGGCCTCAGTCTGCTGACGCTGAGCATGAGCCGGGACTTCAAGGCGGATGGCGTGACCATCACGCCCTCGCTGACGGCCACGATTCCGCTGGGCAAGAAGGCGGTGGATGGCAACCGCTACATCTACAACACGCTTGCCAGAAATGAGGTGATATTCGGCGTTAATCTCGGCTGGTGAGCCCCCGTGCCGGGGCAGGCGTGGCCGCCCCGGCGTCCATATCAAGGAGGAAACAACCATGAAAATGATCAAGGCGATTTTGAAGCCATTCAAGCTGGACGAGGTGAAGGATGCGCTCATCGAGCTGGGGGTGTCGGGCCTGACCGTGTCCGAGGTGCGTGGCCACGGCCGCCAGAAGGGGCATACCGAGCTCTACCGGGGCAACGAATATCAGGTGGATTTCGTGCCCAAGGTCGAGTTGGCCACGGTGGTGGAGGATGATCTGCTGGATGCGGCCATCGATGCCATTGTCAAGGCCGCGCGCACCGGCAAGGTCGGCGACGGCAAGATCTTCGTGCAGGACGTGGAACGGGCCGTGCGCATTCGCACCGGCGAGGAAGACGGCGCGGCGCTGTGAACCGGAACACCGAACCCATGAACATGACAAGGAGAGAAACCATGAGAAAGAACAGGAACATGTATCTCGGCGCGCTGCTTCCGGCGTTGCTGATGCCGGGATTGGCGCTGGCCGGCGAGGACAAGCTGAATGCCGGCGACACCGCGTGGATGCTGACTTCGACGGCGCTGGTGTTGATGATGACCATTCCGGGGTTGTCGTTGTTTTATGGTGGCATGGTGCGCAAGAAGAATGTGTTGAGTGTCTGCATGCAGACGATTTCCATTGCGGCGTTGATGAGCGTGTTGTGGGTGGTGTGCGGCTACTCGCTGGCGTTCGCCGACGGCAACGGCTTCATCGGAGGTTTGTCCAAGGCATTCTTTGCCGGCGTGGGCTACGACACGCTTTCCGGCACGATCCCGGAGACGGTGTTTGCCACCTTCCAGATGACGTTCGCCATCATCACGCCGGCGCTGATCATCGGCGCGTTCGCCGAGCGGATGAAGTTCTCGGCGGTGATGTTGATGATGGCCATTTGGGTGTTGGCTGTGTATGCGCCTGTGTGTCATTGGGTGTGGGGCGGCGGTTTCCTGGGCGATCTGGGCGCCAAGGACTTCGCGGGCGGCACGGTGGTCCATATCAACGCCGGCATTGCCGGTCTGGTGTGCGCGCTGGTGTTGGGCAAGCGCGTGGGGTTCCCGAAAGAGCCGATGCTGCCGCATAACCTGACGCTGACCTTGATTGGCGCGGCGTTGCTGTGGGTGGGCTGGTTTGGCTTCAATGCCGGCTCGGAGCTGGCGGCCGACGGCACGGCGGGCATGGCCATGCTGGTCACGCAGGTGGCGACGGCCATGGCCGTGCTGGCCTGGACGTTCGCCGAATGGCTGGCGTTCCGCAAGCCGAGCCTGTTGGGCGCATGCTCCGGGGCGGTAGCCGGTCTGGTGGCCATCACGCCGGCGTCCGGATTCGTTGGCCCCATCGGCGCGCTGGCGATTGGCGCGGCGGCCGGCGTGGTCTGCTTCATGGCCGTGGCTTGGCTGAAAAAGGCGCTGGGCTATGACGACTCGCTGGACGCTTTCGGCGTGCATGCGGTGGGCGGCATCATCGGCGCGATTCTGACCGGCGTGTTCGTGGATGCCTCCTTCGGCGGCGCCGGGCTGGACAAGGGCGTGACCATCGCGCACCAGCTGTGGGTGCAGACCGAAGCGGTGCTGGCGACCATTGTCTACGATGCGGTGATGACCTTCATCATCCTGAAGGTGGTGGACATGCTGGTGGGGTTGCGCGTGTCCGAGGAAGAGGAGCGCGAGGGTCTGGACATCACCCAGCACGGCGAGCAGGTGTACGAGTAAGCAGGATGGACGCCCGTCCGGAACCTGCATTCCGGACGCCTCCCTCGGCCGGAACGCGCACTGCCCTCGCCGGCGGGCGTCCTGCCAAAGCGGCTCACTTTGTGGGCCGCTTTTCTTTTGGGGGATGGCTGCTTATGTCCGCGCGAGTTCCAGCCAGGCGCGGGTGAGGTCGCGGCAGAAGGCGTGCATGGGTGCAAGCCGTTCCGGCGTTCCGGCCAGCATGCGCGCCACGCCATCGGTTCCCAGATGCGCGCGTTCGGATTCGCCCGCATCCACCCATGCGCGGATGATGGATTCATCCACCTCCACATGGAACTGGAGGCCGTAGAGGCGCCGGCCCAGCCGGAAGGCTTGATTCGACACATGCGCGCCCGCGGCCAGCCATGCGGCATTCGGAGGCAGCGTGAAGGTTTCGCCATGCCATTGAAACACCTCCAGACCGCCTTGGGGCAGCGCATCAAACAATGGATCGCCTTTTGCCGCCGGTGCGGGTTGCAGTGGATACCAGCCCAGTTCGCGCACCGGCGAGGGGATGATGGATGCGCCGGCGGCGCGGGCCAGCAACTGCGCTCCCAGGCACACCCCCAATACCGGCGCGTCGTGCTGGATGGCATGCGCAAGCAGCGCGATTTCACGGTTGATCCAGGGCAGGGCGTCGTTGGCGGACATCGGCCCGCCCATCACGATGAGTCCGTCGTGGCCAGCCAGCGTATCGGGCACGGGCTGGCCATCGTTCGGACGAATCGTGTCCAGTTCATGGCCGGCTTGGCGGATGGTTTCGCCGATCAGTGCCGGAGGTTCGATGTCCAGATGCTGCACCACCAGAAAGCGCATGGGGGATAGACTAGGCGGGGGCGGGGATGATACAAGTCGCGCCATGCACGATATCGCAGAGCTGATCCACCAAGTGGCGCGCGGGCGTCATGGCGCGCGCGATCTGTCGCGCGGGCAGGCGCGCAGGGTGCTGACGGCCTTGCTGGCGCCAGACGCGGATGCATTGCAATTGGGCGCGTTTCTGATTGCCATGCGCATGAAGGGGGAAACGCCGGCGGAACTGGCCGGTTTTGTGGAGGCCGCGCGCAGGCATGTGCCGGGCTTTGGCGAACACGCCGCGCCGGCGGGAGCGGTGGATTTGCCCTGCTACGCCGGCAAGCGGCGCGCGCCGCCCTGGCATCTGGCGGCGGCCCTGCGCGCCCGCGATGCGGGTATTCCGGTATTGGTGCATGGCCCGGCCGGGATTCCGGGGCGCGTGCCGGCGGGTGAGGCGCTGGCGCGCGCCGGCGTGCGTCGGGCGCAAGACCCGGGCGAAGCGGCGGCGATGCTGGCCGGCGAGGGCATCGCCTGGCTGGATATTGCCGATGCCTGCCCGCCGCTGGCGCGACTGCTGGGCCTGCGCTCCCGTTTGGGCGTGCGTTCGTTTGCGCACACCGTGGCCCGCTTGCTCAATCCGCTGGCTTGCACGGGGCAGTTGAACGGCGTGTTTCATCCGCCCTATGTGGCGCGGATGGCGCAGGCGAACACGGCGTTGGCGCAGCCGCGTTCATTGGTGTTCATGGGGGCGGAGGGCGAGCCGGAGTTGTATGCCGACCGGCAGAAACTCGTGGTCTGGCAGCAGGGTTCAAGGCTGGCGGATGTGCATGTCCCCGCGGCCGGGGCGCC
>CAYVBG010000161.1:0-4298 GCA_964449205.1 uncultured Zetaproteobacteria bacterium
TGCTGGAGATGCCGTTGTTGTGGCGGGCGATGACCACGCCCTCGAACGCCTGCAATCGCTCGCGCTTTTCCAGGCCCTTCTTGGTTTCCTTGAAATCAACCACGCGCACATTCACGCGCACGGTGTCGCCTTCGCGGAATTCGGGGATGTCATCACGCAACTGATCCCGGGTCACATCGTCCAACGCACGCATTTGTCGCCTCCAGCGTAGCCCGTTCGCCGGGCCGAGCAATTCATTTCATTTTATATCCTTGCGGGTCAACCTGTCCAGATAAATGGCCAAGGCCGCCCGCACCGAAAGGTGGCGAACCATACCGATGCCAACGATGGGTGACAACCACCCATTTGGCGGCGGCAGACCCCCTGCATCGAGCCCCCATCCGGTGCCAAACACCAAAAGATGCGGCCCCGGCAGATGCGCAAGCGCCGCTGGTTCGACCACCGGCCCGCCCGGCGGACTGGCCGAGGTATACCACCGCTTCCAGTTCGCCTCCGCCAGCACATCATCCAACGAAGCGCGCAGCCGAACATGCTCCAGCACCCGGCGGCGCCCCGGATTGCGCCTGCCACCCTCGCCCTCGCGCCACCAGGCCGTGATATCGCGCACCATTGCGCGCATGGCCGGCGCGGGGTGCACGAAATAAACCGGCGACACGTCGTAAAAGGCGCAGGTGCGGGCGAAATCATGCACATCCATCGGCGTCACCGCCGTGGTGGCGCGCTCACCCTTCCGGTTCAACACCGGATGATGCACCAACGCCACCGCAATGCGCCCGCATCCGTCTCCCCGCTTGCCCATGGCCGCAAGCCTTGCCGCGCCGCCGCTCTTGTAAAGCCCGGCGTGCGACCTTATCATCAGGGACGATGACGGATTCGCACGCCTTGGCCCTGCCGGAAGACTCCAAGACCAGTCTTGTCCCCTATCAACGCGGCGAGCTCTCCAGCCTCGATTTGTGGTATCGCGAGCTGCGCCGCATTCCCAAACTCACGCGCGAGGAAGAACAGGAACTCACGCGCAAGTGGCGGGAAGAGCAAGACTTCTCCGCCGCCCAGCGACTGGTCATGGGCAACCTGCACGCAGTCGCCGCCATCGCGCGCGAATACCGGCATTTCGGCTTGCCGGAGATGGATCTGATTCAGGAAGGCACCATCGGCCTGATGCAAGCGGTCAAGCGATTCGACCCCGATCGCGGCTTTCGTTTGATGACCTACGCCTCATGGTGGGTGCGCGCAGCTATTCACGACTACATCCTGCGCAACTGGAGCATCGTCAGGATTGGCACCAACAAACTTCAGCGCCGAATCTTTGCCGGACTGCAAAAGGCGCGGCACGCAATCGCCGCCATTGAAGGCCGGCTGGATGAAGAAGTGGCTCGCGAATACGGTGTCTCGGCACGCGAGTTCCAGAATGTGGCCAACGCTTTCCTGCAACGTGACATCTCGCTGGACGCCGAAGGCGACGACGCTCCACCGCTGGTGGTGGCCCTGCCCGCGCCAGACGCCACGCCGGAAGAACAACTGCTCGACAAGGACTGGGAAACCCGACGCAGGCAGGCGCTGGCCGAAGCGCTGGCCGCATTGCCGGAGCGCGACCGCCTGATCATCGAAAAGCGGCAACTGACCGAGGAACCCGCCACATTGAAAGAACTGGCCGGGGAGCTGGGCATCTCCATCGAGCGCGTGCGGCAGCTGGAAGCGCGCGCCATCAAGAAACTCCGGCAAGCCATGAACCCGGCGCTTGCCGGATGAGGTCTGCAGTCATGAACGCGCACAAGCGTTGAAACCTGCATTGACACGCTTTTGCAGCCATTCCTTATACTGCTCCCATGTTCGGGAGAAAAAAGCTCCATCATCCGCAAGCCTGTCCGCGCCTGCCACTGGCCGCGGAGCTTCAACCCTGCCCGTCACAAGCCCGCGACCCTGCGCATTCGGCCATAAAACGCTTTTCCCGCGCGACCGCGATCCGCATCCCGCCCGAAACACCGGCATTCTAGCCAGCCCCGATGTTTTTCTGGAGAAAACTGCGCCGGCGCGCGACCGCCGGCTCCGGCAAGCACAAACCCTTTGATCTGGACATCTCCAAAGGCGCGGGGTTCCCGGCCCATGCCACCCGGCCTGGCGCTCCCGACGAATCAGCGCTCGCGCAACTCTCCGCGCATGCGGAAACCATGCCCAGGCTGTCGCCCGCTTGGCATGATCTGCAGCAAGCATTCCTGCGCGGAGATGCCTTGAAAAACATTGCTGGCCTGATCAACGCGGAACCGGGCCTGGCAGCCAAAGTGCTCCAGGTTTGCAACTCGCCCGGCATCGGCCTTCGCAAGCCCATCAACGACCTGCCACGCGCCATCGCCCACCTCGGCGGCAACATGGTGCGAGGCATCGCGGCACGATACTACATGACCGGTTTTCAGCGCGGATACAACAAAAACCACGATGCCGACGCGCTCTGGAAACACGCCATGGCGGTTTCGGCATTGGCGGAGATTATCGGTCGATACGTCCCGGGCTGCAACTCGCATGAAGCCGCGACACTCGGATTGTTTCACGATGTCGGTCGAATGTTTCTGAACGCCATCACAAACAGGTTCGTTGCCCGACCCTCAAAAGACGAACTGGCCCAACACGGACACCTGATCTTCGAGCAGCGCGGGTTTCTGGTATCGCATGTGGACGCGGGCGTGGCACTGACCCGCCACTGGGAACTCCCCGAAAAGATACAGCAAGGCATCCGCTATCATCACTTCCCTGCCTTCGCTCCAACCGATCAGGTGCCCGATTCGATACGACCGGAGACATTCGCTGTCTTTCTCGCCGACCTGCTGGCCATTCACCTTGAATTCCCGGGAGGAAATGACTGCAAAACACTGCCTCACCCCAGCTATGCCTGCCTGCTGCCAAGAACCACCCTGAACGAGATTGCCCGCAGCAAGGCCGTCAGCAAGGAACTGTGGCGCATCTACGCCATCGATTGATCCCGTTGTTGCCCGCGCCCGCCTTTCGGCCATGTGCGCCGACCGCCCCCCTGACCCCGCATCCAAAAGGTTTTGACATCCCGCCGGGCAGGCCTATACTCCGCCGCCTCTCAGAAAACGGCCATGCCACATGGCCCAAGGTCATGGAGAAGACAAATGCGCACTTGGACCTACCGTCCCGGAAGCATCAAGCGTGAGTGGTATGTGGTTGACGCCAGGGACGTGGTGCTCGGCCGTCTGGCCGCCCGCGTGGCCGCCGTGCTGCGCGGCAAGCATCGCCCGCAGTTCACTCCGCACGCCGATTGCGGCGACCATGTCATTGTCGTCAACGCCGACAAAGTGCGTGTGACCGGGCGCAAGGAAACGCAAAAGGTCTATTACCGTCACAGCGGCCGCCCCGGCGGACTGAAGAGCATCACGCTGCAAAAGCAACGTCAGAAACACCCCGAGCGCATCATCGAGGCCGCCGTGCGCGGCATGTTGCCCAAGAATGCGCTGGGCCGGCAAATGTTCCGCAAGCTGAAGGTCTACGCGGGCGCCGATCACCCGCATGCGGCGCAGCAACCCAAGCCGCTGAATCTGGATTGAAGCGAGGTAGCACAGCCATGGCAGAAACCATGTATCGCGGCACGGGACGCCGCAAAACCAGCGTTGCACGGGTAATGATTCAGCCGGGCAGCGGTCGCATCATCGTCAATGGACGTGACGTGGCCGACTACTTTCCGGTCGAAATCGTCCGGCAGCATGCGCTGGCGCCGCTGACGCTGACGCAGCTTTCCGGACGCCTCGACGTGCGTGTCAACGTGCGCGGCGGCGGCGTGACCGGCCAGGCCGGCGCGGTTCGTCACGGGCTGGCGCGAGCGCTGGTGGAATACGACGAAGGACTGCGACCGCAAATCAAGAAAGCGGGCATGCTCACCCGCGACGCGCGCAAGGTGGAGCGCAAGAAATACGGCCTGCACAAGGCCCGTCGCGCCCCCCAGTTCTCCAAGCGCTGACGGCTTCCCGTTCCTCCTTGCCACCTTGGGAAGGCCTTTGTGCCTTCCCTTTTTCGTGGCTCATGCGCACCGAAACTTCGACAAGGCGGCGCCCGGTCGTTGATAGCGTCCGAGCGATCTGTACCATGGACGCATGAGCAGGATATCTGTCGCCATCCTGGGCGCGACCGGCTACACCGGCGCGGAACTCATCCGCCTGATCGAAGGGCATCCCTCGTTCCGCATTCGGCATCTGGCCGCGCACTCGCAGGCCGGCAAGCGCGCCGGCGAAGCGCTGCCGGGTCTTGCCGGCACGCTTGCCGACATGGTGTTGATGCCGGGGGATACC
>CAYVBG010000162.1:0-4229 GCA_964449205.1 uncultured Zetaproteobacteria bacterium
GGAGGCCACGGCTTCCTTGAGTGGCAGATGCAGCGCGTGCGTGAGCAGCGGCACGGTGGCCATGCCGCCGCCGGCGCCAAACAACGCCAGCAGCAGGCCAATCAGCGGCGAGAGCAACCATGCCCAAAGACTCATGCCGCCGCGCGCGGGCGTTTGGCGCGCATCATGCCGCCTGGCGCTCGCCGCATGTGCGGTTGGCCGGCACGGCTTCGTCCATGCGGCGGGGCCGGGGCAGGTTCAGTTCGCTCATGAAACGGATGAACGCGTCCCGGTCCAGTTGCAGGCGCGGATTGTTCCGCTTTTCCTCGCCGATGGTGCTGTGGCTGTTGCCGTCGTAGTCGTGTCCGGGATACACGCGGGTGTCTTCGGGCAGCGTGAACAGCTTTTGCGTGATGGAATCATACAGTTGGCCAGCGTCGCCACCCTGAAAATCCGTACGACCGCATTTGCCGATGAGCAGCGCATCACCGGTGAACACCATGCCGTCCGTGACATAGGACAGGCAGGTGGGGGTGTGCCCCGGCGTTTCCAGCACGCGAATGACGATGTCGCCCGCGCGGATTTCCGCGCCCTCGCGCAGCAGCAGATCGGCGCATCCCACGCCGGCATGGACGGAAACGCCCGTGTTGCAGCCGGTCTTCTTGCGCAGCAGTCCGGCGCCGGTGACATGATCGGCATGAATATGGGTTTCCAGCGCATGGGTCAATGCCAGCCCGAGCTCATCGAGCAGCGCCAGATATTCGTCCACCCGCTCCAGCACCGGATCGATCAACACGGCCTCGCGCGTGCGTTCGCAGGCCAGCAGGTAGCTCCAGGTGCATGTGTCGTCGTCGAACAGCTGTCGGAATATCATGCCATGCCTCCTTGTCGGTTGCGTCGCCTCCGCGCGGCGCGGGGCGCTGGCCCCGATGCGGCCGGAAGCGAAACAGGGAGACGGACGCGGCCACAGGAGAGGGGAGGGAGGAGGGCCGCGTCCGTCGTCGGGTCGCCCGGCATCAGCCCTGCTCGCAGCAGGACTTCATGCCCAGCTTCTTCAGGATGGTTTCCATCAGGCACCAGCGGGTGATGCCGGACTGGAACAGGTTGGCGCCGACGAACAGCGTGAACCACAGCCAGGTCGGGTGCGACAGATCCACGCCGTTGTAGATGTGGGCCAGCGCCACCGAAAGCATGATGAAGAATCCGGCGATGATACGAATGGCTCGTTGGGTGTTCATGTCATGCACCTCCTTGGGTTGTTTCCGGATCGGGAACCGGGCAGGAATCGTCCGGCGGGAAGGGTTTGTCCTTCTGCCACAGGTAATAAATGAGCGGCACGATGAACAGCGTCAGCGCCGTGGATGCAAACGTGCCGAAGGCCATCGAGACGCCCAGGCCGCCGAACACCGGGTCGGAAATCATGATGGACGTGCCGGCGATCACGGCCAGCGCCGTGAGCAGAATCGGCCTTGCGCGCACCGCGCCGGCTTCCAGCACCGCATCCTTCACCGGATGCCCCTGTCGCCGGTAATCGAGAATGAAATCGATCAGCAGCGTGGAGTTGCGCACCACGATGCCCGCCAGCGCGATCATGCCGATCATCGAGGTAGCTGTGAACGGCTGGCCGGTGAGCATGTGGCCGGGGAAGATGCCGATCATGGTCAGCGCCGTGGGCGCCATCACCAGCATCGGCAGCAGGAACTGCCCGTAATACGCCACCATCAGCAGGTAGATAAGCACCAGCGCGACAATGAAGGCCGCGCCCAGGTCACGGAACACGTCCAGCGTCAGCCGCATCTCGCCGTCCCACAGCAACTGGTAGCCGAAGGTGTCGTCCGGCCGGGTGCGGGTGAAACGCATGCCGCCGGTGACGAGCTTCACGCCGGGCAGGACATCCTCGCCGTCCAGCCGCTGGTCCATGTCCAGCAGCGAATACACCTGCGAACCCACCTTCGGTTCGCCGGCGACATAGCTGACGTCATGGCCGTCCTTGGTGAACAGCGGCGGCGGCACGACATCGTCCACCCGCCGGACGATGGCGGACAGCGGCACCGGCCCGTGCCGGCCGGCGACGTGAATCCGGTCGAGGTCGGCGGGGTGCACGCGCATCGCGCGCGGCATGCGCACCCGGATGAACACCGGATGCCGTTCCGTCGCCACATGCACCGCGCCAATGTTGAAGCCGCTCAGAAAGTCGCGCAGCGCCTGCGCCACCTGCGCCGTGGCCACGCCCAGGCGCGCCGCCTTCTCGCGGTTGATGGTCAGCCGCACCTCATGCTGGGCGTCGCCCACCGAGTCGTCCACGTCCACCACGTCCCAGGTGCGCTCGAACACCTGCCGCACCTTTTTTGCGATGCGATTGCGCACCGCGTCGTCCGGGCCATAGATCTCGGCCAGCAGCGTGGCGCGCACGGGCGGCCCCGGCGGATCCTCCACCAGCTTGATGTTGGCCTCGGGGTGGCGCTTCTTCACCGGCTTCAGCCAGTCGCGCAGCTCCAGCACGATGGCGTCGGAGTGAATCGTCCGTTCTTCCTTGCGCACCAGATTGACGCGGATCTCGGCCAGATGCGGCCCGCGCCGCAGCACCGCGCCCCGGAGCATGCCGTTGAAGTCGATGGGGCCGGCCTGACCGACGAAGGTTTCGTAATCCGTGACCATTGGATGCCGTCGCACCACCCCGCCCACCTCGCGCGCCACGGCGTCGGTTTCCTCCAGCGGCGTGCCCTCGGGCATGTCGATGGTGATGTTGAACGTGTTCTTGTTGCCCTTGGGCAGCATTTTCAGTTCCACCGTGCCGGGTGTGAGCGGGCCGTTGATGCCGGCGGGACGAATGAACTGCCAGGCCGGCTCCCACATCGCGAAGGCGAACATCAGCGCCACGGCGATCCACAGCGTGCGCCGTTTGCGCCCGTCTTCGAGCAATGGCCGGGCCAGCCGCATGTAGGTGCGGTGCACCCGGTCCTTCGGCTGCGCGTCCCGTTCCTCCAGCGTGGGCGTGGCGTCCTTGCAGGGCATCCAGCGTTGCGCGATCCATGGTGTGAACATGTAGGCGATCAGCAGTGACGCGGCCATGGCCACCGGCGCGTTGAACGGAATCGGTCCCATGTATGGTCCCATCATGCCGGTAACGAACGCCATCGGGATGAACGCCAGAATCACCGCGATGGTGGCGATGATCGTGGGGCGGCCGGTTTCGTTGGTGGCGGCGATGATGAGGCGCGCCTTGTCTTTCAGCGACGCCGCGCCCGCGTGCAGGTGGCGGTGGATGTTTTCGATGACCACGATGGCGTCGTCCACCAACAGGCCCAGCGCCAGAATCAGCGCGAACAGCGTGATGCGGTTGATGGTTTGGCCCGCCAGCAGCCCCACGGCCAGCACGATGAACAGAATCAGCGGGATGTTCAGCGTTACGATGGTCGCCTCGCGCCAGCCGAGGAAGATGAGCAGAATCACGATGACCGACGCAATCGCGATGCCCAGATGCTCGATGAGCAGGTTCACCGCGTCGTCGGCGCGGGCGCCCGAATCGCGGGTGATGGTGACATTCACGTTGTCGGGAATCAGCTCGCCCTTGAGGCTGTTCAGCTTTTCCTCGATGGCGCGGGTCACGAACACCGCGTTGCTGCCGCGCTTCTTGGCCAGCGCGATGGACACCGCCGGCATCTCGGCATCCGCGCGATCGAGGCGGGCGCCCTTGCGGCCGGCGGGACCGAACCCGATGCGGTGATAGGTGGTCGCCTCGGCCGGGCCGTCCACGATGTCGGCGATGTCGCGCAGATATACGGGCTTGCCGTGCCAGTCGCCCACAATCAGCCGGCCGACCTCGTCGGCGTTCTTCAAATAGCCGTCGAGCCATACGCGCCGCACCCGACCATCGCCCACCAGATCGCCCACAGGTCCGCCGGCGTTCGCCGCGGCCAGCACCTGATGCAGCCGGTTCAATGTGATGTGGTAGGCGGCCAGCCGCGCCGGATTCAGATTGATGGATATTTCATGGTCGCGTCCGCCAAAGAGGCTGGCCACCGACACGTTCGGCAGCGGCGCCAGCTGCTCCGTCACACGCTCGGCCAGCCGCTTGAGCGCCAGCCCGTCCATGTCCGGGGAGGACAGGGTGATGACCGAAACCGGCACGTCGTCCACATCCAGCGGTTTGACCAGCGGTTGCGAGGCGCCGGGCGGGATGCGGTCGAGATTGTGCATGATGCGGTCGTAAAGCTTGACGAGGCTGGCTTCCTTGTCTTCGCCGACCT
>CAYVBG010000163.1:0-4222 GCA_964449205.1 uncultured Zetaproteobacteria bacterium
TCTGTATGCCGTATTCTACAGTTTCTATGCGCGCGGCGTGCTGGCGCGGCGGGTGTTCGGGCTCAGCGAAGGCGCCGGCACACCGGCGCATGCATTGCGCGACGATGTGGACTACATGCCGACGAACAAATACGTGCTCTTCGGACATCACTATGCCTCGATCGCGGGACTGGCGCCGATGCTGGGGCCGGCCATCGCCGTGATCTGGGGCTGGCTGCCGGCCTTGTGCTGGGTGGTGCTGGGCACGCTGCTGGTGGGCGCGGTGCATGATTTCTCGGCGCTGGTGCTGTCGGTCCGGCACGGGGGGCGGAGCATGGGCACGATTGCCCGCGAGGTCATCAGTCCGCGAACGCGGCTGTTGTTCTTGTTGGTGATATTCTTCCTTGTTTCGCTGGCCATGGGTGTGTTCGTGCTGGTGATTTCCGGCCTGTTCGCGGCGCCCGATCCGGCGCACGTGCCAGCCACGGCGCATCCCGAGGCGGTGTTCCCCACATATTCGCTGATGTTGATCGCGATGGTCATCGGGTTCCTGATTCATCGCCGGCGGTGGCCGCTGTGGCCGCTCATCGGGCTGGGATTCGTGTTGATGCTGGTCACCACCTGGATGGGTCTGTATCTGCCGGTCACCGGCGTGTCCGCCTCCACCTGGAGCTGGACGCTGCTCGCCTATGCGTTCGCGGCCAGCGTGCTGCCGGTGTGGCTGCTGTTGCAGCCGCGGGATTTCCTGAATTCGCTGCTGCTGTATCTGGCGATGTTTGCGATGCTGGCCGGGTTCTTCGTCATGCGGCCGGAATGGGTGGCGCCGATGATCAACCCGCATCCGGTCGGCGCGCCCTCGCTGTTTCCGTTTCTGTTCATCGTGATTGCCTGTGGCGCGGTGTCGGGGTTCCACGGGATGGTGGCTTCCGGCACCACGGCCAAGCAACTGGACAAGGAAACGGATGCGCCATTCGTCGGCTATGTCGGCATGATCGGCGAATCGCTGCTGGCCATGCTGGCCGTGCTGGCGACGACGGCGGGTGCGTTCACCAGTCAGGCCCAATGGGCCAGCTTCTATGGTTCGTGGCATCAGGCGGCCGGGCTGCACCAGAAGCTGGGTGTGTTTATCGCCGGCAATGGCCAGTTTGTGCATCAACTCGGCGTGCCGCTGGACATGGCCCAAGCGTTCATCAGCGTGGTCGTGGTGGCGTTTGCGATGACCAGCGTGGACACCGGCACGCGCCTGCTGCGGTTCAATATCGAGGAGATCGGGCAGGCGCTGGGCGTGAAGGCGCTGGGCAACCGGTATCTGGCAACCCTGCTGGCCGTCGCGGCCATCGGTTTTTTCGCCTTCTTCAAGGTGAACGGCAAGCCGGCGGGACTGTTTCTGTGGACGTTGTTTGGCACCACCAACCAGATTCTGGCCGGTCTGACCCTGCTCACCGTGACTATCTACCTGTATCGCAAGCGCAAGCCGATACTCTACACCTTGCTGCCCATGCTGCTGGTGCTGGGCGCGACCATCTCCGGCATGGTTTCCGGCGTGACCAGGGCCGTGCGGCATGACCAGTGGACGGTGGCCGCGGTGGGCGGAGCCATTCTGCTGTTGGCGGTGTGGGTGCTTGTCGAGGCCGTGATGGTCGCCGTGCGCATCCGCCGGGCGCGCGGCGGGGATGCCGCGCAAGGCGAGCCGGGCGCATGAGTTTGCTCGCCGTCAAGGTGGCGACGCAGTTGCTGTTGCCGCCGGGCGGGTTGATTCTGGCGGGCGCTTTGGGGCTGGCGTTCTGGCGCAAGTGGCAGGGGCGGGCGCTGACGGCGCTGGCGCTGGCGCTGTTGTGGGGATTGACGCTGGAACCGGTGCGCGATGCGCTCACCCGCCCGCTGGAATATCGCTATCCGCCGCTGGATGCGCGCGCCCTGCCGGGTGGGCCCCTGGTCATTGTGCTGCTGGGCGGCGGCATCTATGAGGATGCGCCCGAATACGGCGGCCGCGACGAACTCGGGCGGCATGCGCTGATGCGCACGGTCTATGCGGCCGATCTGGCGCGCGCCACCGGTTTGCCGGTCTATGCGACGGGCGGGCAGACGCTGACCCACGCATCCACGCCTTCCGGCGAGATCATGCGCCGCTGGCTGATTCGGCTGGGGGTGCCGGCGCGACTGGCGCATGCCGAGAATGCGGCGGACAACACCTGGCAGAACGCGGCCTTCGTGCGCCGCTTGCTGGCGGCGTCGGGTGTCCGGCGGGTGGTGCTGGTGACCAGCGCCTGGCACATGCCACGCGCGGTCTGGTGCTTCGAGCGCAACGGTTTGCGGGTGATTCCGGCGCCGACCGACTACCTGTCCCGTCGCTCCGACTACGACGTGCGCAGCTGGTTTCCGTCCTGGGGCGCGTTTGCCGATTCATGCGATGCGCTGCATGAGTATCTGGGCATGCTCTGGTATCGGCTGCGATATGGATGGCACGGCGATGGCAGGGGAAGGAAAACTTGAGGTTTTCATGCTTGTGTCCTATCGTTCGCGTCATTTCAAATGAAACAACAAATTTCCTGGCAGGATTCGAATGGAGGCGGACATGGGCGACATGGTGACGATCGATGTGAAGGCGGGCGCGGCGGCCAAACAGCGCGACGATGCGGTGGTGCTGCCGCTGCTGGACGGGCGCAAATTTTCGGAAGCGGGCCGGAAACTGGCCGGGCAGGACGAGACGGGACCGACATTGCGCGCATGGCTGCGCCGCTTCGATCATCTGGGCAAGTTTGGTGACATCGCCACCTTGTATGACGTGCCGGGCATGTTTGCGCCGCGGCTGGTGGTCGTGGGCGCGGGCGACGAGAAGAAACTGACGCTGGACGGCTTGCGGCGGTTGGCGGCGAAGACGGCGCGCGCGCTGGATGTGCGCGGCACGCGCGATGTGTCCGTGTATCTGGCCGATCTGAACGTGCGCGGCGCCGATGTCGCGGACAAGGCGCGCGCCGTGGCCGAGGGCGTGTGGCTGGGGTTGTATCGTTTCGACAAGCACCGGACAAAGAAGAACGAGAATCGCCGTCCGCTGCGGCGGGTCACGGTGATGATTCCGTCCCGGCGCGATCTGGACGCGGCGCAGTCCGCGGTGGCGGAAGCGCGCGCTGTGTGCGAGGGCGTGCTGCTGGCCCGCGATTTGGCCAACGAGCCGGGCAATGTCTGCACGCCGGAATGGTTGGGCGAACAGGCGGCGGCGCTGAAACATCCGAAGCTGAAGGTCACGGTGATGGACAAGGCCGCGATCGAGAAGGCCGGTCTCACCGCGCTGCTGGCCGTGAACCAGGGCTCGGCCCGCGAGCCGCGTTTCATCGTGCTCGAATACGCCGGCGGCGCGAAGAAGGATGCGCCGGTGGCCTTGGTCGGCAAGGGGCTGACCTTCGATTCCGGCGGGATTTCCATCAAGCCGGCGGCGCAGATGGACGAGATGAAGTTCGATATGTGCGGCGCGGCGGCGGTGTTGGGCGTGTTCCGGGCCGCCACTGCGCTGAACCTGCCGCTGAATCTGCTGGGGGTGATCGCCTCCACCGAGAACATGCCGGGCGGGGCGGCCTACAGGCCGGGCGATGTGATCACCAGCTACAAGGGATTGACCATCGAGGTGCAGAACACGGACGCCGAGGGGCGTTTGATTCTGGCCGATGCGCTGGCCTGGGCGGCGGAGAAGAAGCCCGCTGAAATCATCGATTTCGCCACCTTGACCGGCGCCTGCGTGATCGCGCTCGGCTCGCAGGCCAGCGGGCTGATGGGCAATACCGCCCGGCTGAATCGGGCGCTGGCGCGCGCCGGCGAGGAGAGCGGCGATCGCGTGTGGGAATTGCCGATGTACGAGGAATATCAGGAGCAGATCAAGAGCAAGATCGCCGATATTCGCAACATCGGCGGGCGCGGGGCCGGCACGATCACCGCCGCGTGCTTCCTGTCGCGTTTCGTGGACGACCTGCCGTGGGCGCATCTGGATATCGCCGGCACGGCATGGAACATGAAGGGCACGGACCTCTCCGCGCCGGGCGCCACGGGTGCGGGCGTGCGGGTGGCGATGCGCCATTTGCTGCGCCGCTCGGAAGGCTGACCCGCCTCGCTTGACCCGGGGCAAGCCCCTCACTACGCTTCGCGGCCCGTTTGGCGGGCCGCGTTGCTGTTCCGGCCGCCGCGGAAGTTTTCGATTGGCGCGTAGCTCAGTGGGAGAGCACCACCTTGACACGGTGGGGGTCGGCGGTTC
>CAYVBG010000164.1:0-1319 GCA_964449205.1 uncultured Zetaproteobacteria bacterium
AGCAACAAGAGCATCTCGTTGGAGCCCTTGGTGCTTTCGGGAAGCAAGGGCGTGGGCGTCAGCGGTGGCGTGACATACCTGTATCTGGAGCCGGATCGGGACGCGGACTGAGGGAGCAAGGCGCGCCCGCATGGGCGCGCAACGCTTCCAGCATCGGCCGGTTGGCCTCGGGCATGGGATACCGGGCCAGAGCGTTCACGGCGACCCATGCGCAGGGATGGGCGCAGCGTGCCTGTTCACGCTCGCCAATGCGGCACGCAAACAGGTGAAGGCGCAATGTCCTGTCCGGATAATCATGGCGAAACAGCCCAAGTTCCCGCCACTGTTCGCCGCCAAGCCCCGTTTCCTCACGCAGTTCGCGGCGTGCGGCCATGAGCGGGGTTTCGGCCGCTTCCACCTTGCCACCGGGAAACGACCACAATCCTCCGCAGTGCGCGCCATCCGGGCGCTTCAGCAGCAGCGTCCGGTTGCGTGCGTCCAGCACCACGGCGAGCGCCACGTCCTGAGGTTTCAGGTGCGGTACTCCGCATTGATCGTGATGTAGTCGTGGGTCAAATCGCCGGTCCAGACGGTGGCCGCGCCGTCGCCCGCGCCGAGGTCGATTGCGAGCGTGAACTCCTCCCGCGCGAACACGGCCATGCCGTCCGCATCCCGATAGCCCGCGGCGCGATCGCCGTTCTCGACCATCACCACTTCGTTCATGCCCGCCGCCCGCGCCGCCAGCCGCAGCCGGTCGCGCGCCAAGGCGACATCCGCATTGCCGATGGCCATCAGAATCCGCCCCCAGTTCGCATCCGATCCGGCGAAGGCCGTCTTGACCAGGGGCGAGACCGCCACCGCGCGGCCGGCCTTGCGCGCTTCCGCCTCGCTGGCCGCGCCGCGCACCTCGATGGTCACGAACTTGGACACGCCCTCGCCGTCGCGCACGATGAGCTGCGCCAGTTCGGCGCAGAGTTCGGTCAGCGCTTGCTCGAAAGTGGCCCGCGCATCGGCGTTCAGGGGCGGCAGGCCGCGCCCGAGGCCGGATGCGAGCAGGAAGACCGTGTCGTTCGTCGAGGTGTCGCCGTCCACCGAGATGCTGTTGAACGAGCGGTCCGCCGCCCGCTTCAGCATCGGCTGCAAATCCTGCCGCGCAATGGGCGCATCGGTGGCGATGAAGGCCAGCATCGTCGCCATGTTCGGGTGAATCATGCCCGATCCCTTGGCGATGCCGGTGATCGTCCATTCTCCTGCCCGGCGCGAGGCCCATTTGGCGAAGGTGTCGGTGGTGCGGATGGCGTTCGCGGCGGCCTGCCAGCCGTCCGGCGCGAGGCTGGCCG
>CAYVBG010000164.1:1419-4134 GCA_964449205.1 uncultured Zetaproteobacteria bacterium
CAGATCGTGCCGCTTGCCCTTGAGCTCGGGCGATTTCACGCCGCAGGAGGCCACGCCGACCCGGAATCCGGGCACGGGCAAGGGGGGCGCCAACTCAGGCGGGTTTACGGCCATGCGCGCCGCCTCAGCGCCGCTTGCCGTGGCACTGCTTGTATTTCTTGCCCGAGCCGCACGGGCAGGGATCGTTGCGCCCGACCTTGGGCTGCTTGCGCCGGAAGGTTTGCGGTGTTTCCTCCTCCAGCGGTTCATCGCCGTGGCTGAACTGCATCGGGGTCTGTTCGCGCGGCGGTTCGGCCGGCGGCGTTTCCTCTTCCACCTCCACATGATGCAAGGCGCGCATGGTGTCGTGACGGATGCGTTCCAGCATTGTGGCGAACAGCTCGAAAGACTCGCGCTTGTATTCCTGGATGGGCTGCTTCTGGGCGTAGCCGCGCAGGCCCACGCTCTGGCGCAGGTGATCCATCGCCAGCAGATGCTCCTTCCAGTGATGGTCGAGCATCTGGAGCACAAGGAATTTCTCGAACTGGCGCATGTTCTCCGCGCCGACGCGGGATTCCTTGGCGGCCATCATGTCGGCCAGCGCCCGGCTGATGCGGTCCACCATTGCATCGGTGTCCTCGACCTCGCCGGAATCCACCCATTGGCGCACCGGCGCGTCCAACGCCAGCTCTTCCCTCAGGTCCTGCGCCAGTCCGTCCAGGTCCCAGTGGTCGGCATAAGATTCCGGCGGCATCCGGCGCGTCACCAGTGTGGTCACGAAATCGCGTCGCATGTCCTCAATCACGTCGCGTACGTCGTCCGCTTCCAGCAGTTCGCGCCGTTGCGAATAGATCACGTCGCGCTGCTGGTTCATCACATCGTCGTATTCAAGCAGCTGCTTGCGGATGTCGAAATTGCGGCCCTCGACCTTCTTTTGCGAGTTCTCGATCGCTTTGCTGACCCACGGATGCTCGATGACCTCGCCCTTCTGGAAGCCCATCTTGGTCAGCATGGCCTGCATCTTTTCGCCGCCGAAGATGCGCATCAAATCATCCTCCAGCGACAGATAGAAGCGCGTGGAGCCGGGATCGCCCTGGCGACCGGCGCGTCCGCGCAACTGATTGTCGATGCGGCGGGATTCGTGGCGTTCGGTGCCGACGATGTGCAGGCCGCCGACGGCGACGACCTTGTCGTGCTCCTCGGCGCATTGGCGGCGGATGTCCTCCGCGCGCTTTTCGCGCTCCTCGTCCGACAGGTTCTCCGGCAAAGCGGCGATCAGCATGTCCGGGTTGCCGCCCAGCATGATGTCCGTGCCGCGACCGGCCATGTTGGTGGCGATGGTCACCGCGCCCAGTCGTCCGGCCTGGGCGACGATCTCCGCCTCGCGTTCGTGGTGCTTGGCGTTCAGAACCTCGTGCCGGATGCCTTTCTTCTTCAGCATGCCGGAGAGCAGCTCGGATTTTTCGATGCTGGTCGTGCCCACCAGAATCGGCTGGCCCTTCGCGTGCGTTTCCACGATGTCCTCAAGGATGGCGGCGTATTTGTCCTCCTGATCGCGATAAACCAGATCGGGCAGATCTTGCCGGATCATCGGCTTGTTGGTCGGCACGATGACCACTTCGAGATTGTAGATCTTCTGGAACTCCTCGGCCTCGGTGTCCGCCGTGCCGGTCATGCCGGCGAGCTTGTCGTACATGCGGAAATAGTTCTGGAAGGTGACCGAGGCCAGCGTCTGGTTTTCGGGCTGCACCGGCACGCCCTCCTTGGCTTCCAGCGCCTGATGCTGACCATCCGAATAGCGGCGGCCCGGCATCATGCGGCCGGTGAATTCGTCGATGATCACGACCTCGTCGTTGCGCACGATGTAGTCCACCTCGCGGGTGAACAATGTGTTGGCGCGCAGGCACATTGTGGCCGCATGCATCAGGTTCACGTTTTCAGGGTCGTAGAGATTGCCGCTGGTCAGCAGGCCGGCCTCGCGCAGCAGCGATTCCACATGTTCCATGCCCTGTTCGGTGAAGGCGACAGCCTTTTCCTTTTCGTCCTTGTCGTAATCGACCGGTGACAGCCGCTTGATGACGGCGTCCACCTTTTCGTACAGGTCGCCCGCTTCCTCGGCCGGGCCGGAGATGATCAGCGGCGTGCGCGCCTCGTCGATCAGAATGGAATCCACCTCGTCCACGATGGCGTAGTGCTGGCCGCGCTGCACCAGCTCCTCCTTCGCGAAGGCCATGTTGTCGCGCAGGTAATCGAAACCGAACTCGTTGTTCGTGCCGTAGGTGATGTCGGCGGCGTAGGCTTCGCGGCGTTCGTCGTTGGTCAGACCGTGCACGATCACGCCGGTGGTCATGCCGAGGAATCCATACAGCCGGCCCATCCACTCGGCGTCGCGGCGGGCCAGATAGTCGTTCACCGTCACCACATGCACGCCCAAGCCTTCCAGCGCATTGAGGTACACCGGCAATGTGGCCATCAGGGTTTTGCCCTCGCCGGTTTTCATTTCGGCGATCTTGCCCTGATGCAGGATCATGCCGCCAATGAGCTGCACGTCGAAATGGCGCATGCCCAGCACGCGCCGGGACGCCTCGCGCACCACGGCGAAGGCTTCGGGCAGCAAATCATCCAGCGATTCGCCGTTCGCCAGCCGCTGCCTGAACTCGGTCGTCTTGCCGGCCAGCGCCTCGTCGCTCAGCGCTTTCGTGTCGTCTTCCAGCGCGTTGATGCGCTCGGCCAGCG